>NZ_LCWX01000145.1:0-7561 GCF_001431305.1 Pseudovibrio sp. POLY-S9 | reverse complement strand
CCCCCCCGCCGCGAACTTCTGGAAGAAACCGGAATCACCGAACCTGTCGGTGAGGTGATCCACGTCAGAAGAGCGGTTTTTCTGACACCAACCGGTGAGATGGTAGATGCTGAAGAACATTTTTTCTTTCTCACCGTTTCCGACTCGAAAATCGACTATTCCAACCACACAGAGATAGAAACTCAGGTAATGAGAGAGCATCGCTGGTGGACGCGGAAAGAACTCGAGACAACATCTTTGACAGTCTTCCCTGAAAATATCCTAGAAATTCTAGAGCCTTATCTACCCAGACGCACATAAAGCATTCTGCGCGCCTGCGTTTGTTTGCATTTTAGACTGATATAAAGAAACCTTTATATCTTTATTGCTTTCTGACTTCTCTGTGATGTATAACAGCATGCAGTGGGCGCTCATTGTGCGAGCACTCATCAATCACGCGGGAGGGGACTATGGGCCCGGGCTTTCAGGAAGATTTAATGACTGCGTCTAACGATTACTACGTCAAAGACATCTCACTTGCAGAGTGGGGTCGTACTGAAATTGAAATTGCCGAAACCGAAATGCCAGGCCTGATGGCTTGTCGTGAGGAATATGGTGCAAGCAAGCCTCTCAAAGGCGCACGCATCGCTGGTTCCCTGCACATGACCATCCAGACAGCGGTTCTGATTGAGACCCTCATTGAGTTGGGCGCAGAAGTTCGCTGGGCATCTTGTAACATCTTCTCCACGCAGGATCAGGCAGCCGCCGCAATCGCAGCAGCTGGTATTCCGGTGTTCGCTGAAAAAGGCGAAACCCTTGATGAATACTGGACCTATGCGGACAAAATCTTCGATTGGGGCGACGGCCAAACCGCAAACCTCATTCTGGATGATGGCGGCGACGCAACTCTGATGATTCTTCTCGGCGCAAAAGCAGAGAAAGACCCATCCGTCCTCGACAACCCATCTAATGAAGAAGAAACCGCTCTCTTCGCAGCGATCAAGCGTCGCCTCGAAAAAGATCCGGGCTTCTACTCCAAAGTTAAGGGCAACATCCAGGGCGTCTCCGAAGAGACAACCACGGGTGTTATGCGCCTATACGAAATGCAGAGGAAGGGAGACCTGCCATTCCCTGCAATCAACGTGAACGACTCTGTCACCAAGTCCAAGTTTGACAACCGCTATGGCTGCCGTGAATCTCTCGTAGACGGTATCCGCCGTGGTACTGATGTCATGATGGCTGGTAAAGTTGCTGTTGTCGCTGGTTACGGCGACGTTGGTAAAGGCTCTGCACAGTCTCTGGAAGGCGCTGGTGCCCGTGTGATCGTGACTGAGATCGATCCGATCTGCGCGCTTCAGGCTGCCATGGATGGCTACGAAGTGAAGACGATGGAACAGGCCATCGGTGAAGGCGATATCTTCGTCACCACCACCGGCAACAAAGACGTCATCACAGCTGACCACATGCGCGACATGAAAGACATGGCGATCGTCTGTAACATCGGTCACTTCGATAACGAGATTCAGGTTGCTGCACTGCGTAACTACAAATGGCGCAATGTGAAGCCACAGGTCGACCTGATCGAGTATCCAGATGGCAAGCGTCTGATCCTTCTCTCCGAAGGCCGTCTGGTTAACCTTGGCAATGCGACAGGTCATCCATCCTTTGTGATGTCCGCCAGCTTCACCAATCAGGTTCTGGCGCAGATGGAGCTGCACACCAAAGGCGACGACTACAAAAACGAAGTCTACGTGCTGCCAAAGCATCTGGATGAGAAGGTTGCGCGCCTGCATCTTAAGAAGCTTGGTGCAACCCTGTCTGAACTGACTGACGATCAGGCCAACTACCTTGGTCTCGACAAATCCGGTCCGTTCAAGGCTGAGCACTACAAGTACTGATACGCGTCCTTCGTAATTGCTGTTAACGCTAAGGGACTTAGCGTTAACAGCTCCATGAATTCTACTAGGCCCAATAAGCACACTTTCAATATATTGGGGGTGCGCTTGTTGGGCTTACTACAGATTGTGGTGGATGATTATTTCGCCCACAGGATTTGTTTACTTTTTGTAAAGATCCTCTTCTTCCCAAAAATCAATCAGGTTATGTTGATTGTCGAATCAGTCGTTAAGTTAGGCAGTTGAGCGACTTATTCGCGATTCGTGACACCAATGCGGCGTGTGACACGAATCTGAGGCGGCGAAGAAAGGGGCACAACATGCCAGCATCCTGGCATAAACACGCGCGTGTTAACGTGCTGTGGCGTAGAAGGTTTAGGCTCGTTCTGAACCTGATGGGCGTTGCTGTGTTTGCTCTCCTGGGTGCTGCTGGTTTCTCTCAGGCTATGGATATTCTGCCAGCTCTTTCAGGTAGTTCAGTTGACGCCTTCAAGGTTGTCTGGGTCGCGGCAACGGCCGGCATAGCCTTGTACGCAGTCGCAGCCTCCGTCGTGCTTGTCCGCATCCGCAGGAATGACTCATTGTCCATCCTGCAACTGCGTCAGGACCGAGCCGATGCGATGGCGCGCATTGACCGCCTCGAAAGCTTGCTGGAAACAGAAGACAGTCTCCTTTTAGTCTGGGATGGTGAGGCCAAACATCCCGGTGTTGCCGGACATCTGCCGGAAAATCTGGAACTCGCAGGCGGTCTTTCGCAGTTGGTCGAGTTCGAGACATGGTTGGATGTCAAATCAGCCGAGGCCCTGCGCGCTTTTCTGGAGCATTTGCGCGGCCACGGTGAAGTCTTCCGGTTAACCTTAACAACCACCGACGGGGTCTATCTGGAAGCATCCGGCCATACAGCAGGTGGACTGGCAGTCCTGCGCCTGCGTGACCTGACCGGAGACCGTCAGCTCAGCGCCCGCCTTGCTGAGCAAAACAAGGAACTGCGTGAGCAGATCTCCTCGCTTCATAGCCTGTTGGATGCACTGCCGGGGCCTGCATGGCAGCGCGACAACCATGGCCAGCTCGTCTGGGTCAACTCAGCTTATGTGGATGCTGTCGAGGCCGAAAGCACCCGTACTGTGGTTGATGAGCAGGTTGAGCTGCTGGAAGCAAAAGGTCGCAACAAACTCAACATGATGCGCCAGACCGACGGGGTCTATCATTCGCCAATGCCGGTTGTGGCTGCGGGTGAACGGCGCGTCTTTGAGTTGACTGACGTGAATTCTGAGCATGGCAATGCCGGTCTTGCTCAGGATATTTCCGAGCTTGAACGTGTACAGGGACAGCTTCGCCGCACACTTGAGTCCCATACGCGTACGCTCGATCAACTTCAAACACCTGTGGCCGTGTTTGGTGCTGATCATCGTCTCCAGTTCTACAATGCAGCCTATCGCTCCCTATGGGATATCGATCAGAGCTTCTTGGAGACCAAGCCGGAAGAAGGCGAGCTGCTCGACGCCCTGCGCGCAGCTCGTAAACTGCCTGAGCAGGCTGACTATCGTGGTTGGAGAACCAAGCATCTGGAATGCTACCATGCCTTGGATGCACAGGCGTATTGGTGGCATTTGCCAGATGGACGGACCCTCCGCGTGATCGCCAGCCCGCATCCGCAAGGTGGTGTGACGTACTTCTATGAGAACGTGACCGAGCAGTTGGATCTGGAAAGCCGCTTCAACGCACTCACCCGGGTACAGCGAGAAACGCTCGACCACCTGACAGAAGCTGTCGCCGTGTTCGGCTCCAACGGACGCATGCGCCTGTCTAACCCGGCCTTTGCCGAGGTCTGGGGCCTGTCTCAGGAGTTCCTCGAAGCAGATCCGCATGTCAATGACCTGCTGGACACCTGCAAGGAGCTGATGGGTGAGTCCGATCGTTGGCAAGAGCTCGCCCGTGGCGTAACAGGCCTGTCCGACAACCGCACCAGCGTTTCTGGTCGCATGGAGCGGATCGACGGGTCTGTTATCGACTACGTCACCGTACCGCTGCCAGATGGTGGAACGCTACTCACCTTCGTGAACGTCACTGATACGGTCAACGTGGAACGTGCCCTCCACGCCACCAATGATGCGCTTCAGGAAGCCGACCAGCTCAAGAACGCCTTTATTCAACACGTGTCTTACGAGCTGCGATCTCCGCTGACCACCATCATCGGCTTCGCTCAGTTGTTGGGTGATGCCAAGTTCGGCGATCTGTCTCCGAAGCAGGAAGAATACACCGACTACATCCTGTCATCCTCGTCTGCTCTGCTGCACATCATCAACGACATCCTTGATCTGGCAACCGTTGATGCCGGCATCATGGAACTCGAAATCTCCGAGGTCGATGTTGCGCAGACGGTATCTGAAGCTGTCGAAGGCCTGAAAGATCGTCTGGTCGAATCCAACATCACGCTCCGCACCCACATGCCTGAGGGTATTGGCCATCTCAAAGCAGATGAGCGTCGATTGCGTCAGGTTCTCTTCAACCTGCTCTCCAACGCAATCAGCTACTCCAACAAAGGCGGCTTGGTAGACATCAGCTGCCAGCGAGAGGAAAACGAAATCCGCTTCCGCATCAAGGATCATGGTGCAGGCATCCCTCAGGAGATGCTGGATCAGGTCTTCTCGCGCTTTGTAGGCCGCGGTGCAGGTGGAAATCGTCAGGGCGTTGGCCTTGGCCTGTCGATCGTGAAAAGCTTTGTCGAGCTCCACGGCGGTAAAGTCGATATTTCCTCCGCCGAAGGGCAGGGCACCACAGTGGATTGCACCTTCCCGCTTGAGCCGCATGTCCATTCGCTGGAAGCGGCGGAATAACTCATCCTTCAGTTTTCGGTCAGATAAATGCCTCTGGGGCTTGAGTTCCCTTGCTGGTTTTGGCAAGTGCTTACTCTTGAGGAATTCCGAGCGCGTCGTGTGTCTGCAAATGAACGCGACCTGCTCTAATAGATTGGTACGTATCCTTGGTAAGTAAGTTCAGTCTTTCTTTAAGGGGACGCTTGGAAAGTATAGATTAGAGCATTCTGCGTGAGCGCGATTATGTGCAGCTGCTCTTGAGGCGAATTGTATGAAGGTACTTCTCGACAATCAGAGAGCAACAGAGCTCTTTGCTGCGGATTTGGCTGAGCTGCTGAAAGAGGGAGACGTACTTGCTCTTTCCGGAGATCTGGGCACGGGCAAATCCACTTTGAGCAGAGCACTGCTGCGGCATCTGGCAGCTGACCCTCATCTGGAAGTCCCAAGCCCCACCTTCACACTCGTTCAAACCTACGACCTGCCGAGAATGTCTGTCGCCCATCTCGACCTCTATCGCATTGAAGAGCCGGAGGAGTTGGAAGAGCTCGGGCTCGACGAATATCTGGAAACCGGCGTCGCGCTGATTGAATGGCCAGAGATGGGGGATCCCTCCTACTGGCCAGAAGCGCTGGACTTGAAGCTGACAGAAGGCACCGAGCCAGACACTCGCGAGATCACCCTCACAGCCAACTGCAAAAGCTGGCAGAACCGCCTTGACCGCCTCGCTGCCCGCCGCGCTCTGCTGCAAAAATCCGGCTGGATTGATGCAGAGCGCGAGCATGTGCAGGGCGATGCCTCCATGCGGACCTATTTTCGACTTCACAAAAACGGTGAGACAGTCGTCTTTATGGATAGTCCGCCAACTGGGCCAGAGCCGCGTCTGCCCACTGGCAAAACCTACGGCGAAACCGTACATCGCGCCAAGGACGTCACTGCCTTCTTCGCCGTCGGCAACGCCTTGGCGGATCATGGGTTCCGCGTACCAAAACGACTGGCCGCCGACCCGGAAAACGGATTGGCGCTGCTGGAGGATTTCGGCGACCAGATCATCACCGAAAACGGTGAGGCGGTCAAAGAGCGCTACGAGCTGGCCATTGATGACATCGCCCGGCTCCACAGCTGCGACTGGCAAACAGAGCTGCAGGCGGATGGTAAACCCCATCAGCTGAAACCCTGTGATTTCGAAGTGCTGATTACGGAAGCTGACCTCTACCTCCAATGGTATCTGCCTTACGCCAGTGGAGAGCCTGCGACTGAACAGCAAGGCCGCGACTACGTTGAAGCGTGGCGAGAGCTGCTGGAGCCAGTCCTCCAGAGTGAACCAACACTGCTTTTACGGGATTACCACAGCCCGAATATCATGTGGTTGCCAGAAGCATCAGGCCTCAATAAGCTGGGTCTTATTGACTACCAAGATGCAATGATGGGCCCCGCGGCCTATGATGTTGCCTCGCTCGTGTACGATGCACGCGTGGACATGCCAGCCGACCTGCAGGAGCATTTGCTGCAGAGATATTGCGACTTGGCAAGAAAACATAAACCCATTTTTGATGAAATGGCGTTTCGGAATGCTGTTGCTGTGTTGGCGTTGCAGCGCAATGCCAAAATCCTTGGCGCGTTTGTACGTCTTGATAAGCAGCTCGGAAAACCTAAATACATGGAGATGCTTCCTCGCATCCGCAATTATGTGCGGCAGTGCTTTGCACAATTAGGGGAAGTAAAACTCAAACCCATGTTCACTGTCATACTCTCGTCAAATGAGACGAGCCAAAGTGGCGACTGAAACAAGAGAACAAAACGACAGAGACAACGAGATGCCTAAAGAAATTTCCTTCCACCCCAAATCGGCAATGGTTTTGTCCGCAGGGCTGGGTAAACGTATGCGGCCCCTGACGGCGACAACCCCAAAACCTCTCATCGAGGTGGACGGTAAGTCGATGTTCGCGCGCGCAGCATCACGTTTGAAGGATGCTGGCCTCGAAACCTGCGTTGTCAACGTGCATTACCTTGCAGACCTTGTAGAGGCCCATGCTCGCAGGTTTGAAGGCTTGGATGTCAAGATCTCAGATGAACGCGAAGAGCTTTTGGATACCGGTGGCGGCATTAAAAAAGCCCTGCCAATTCTGGGCACCGATCCGTTCATCCTGAAAAACTCCGACAGCTTCTGGCTGGAAGGGGTAAAGCCGAACCTGGATCTCCTCGTAGAAACCTGGGATGACCATCAGATGGATATGCTGATGCTGCTCGCACCAGCCGTCAATGCGGTTGGTTATGACGGCAAAGGCGACTTCCTGATGGACGATGAAGGCAAGCTGGAACGCCGCGATGAGCGTTCTGTGGCACCTTTCATCTATTCCGGTACCGCGATGATCCATCCACGGCTGTTCAAGGATACGCCGGAAGGCCCATTCTCCCTCAATCTGCTGTTCGACAAAGCAATTGAAAATGGCCGCCTCTTCGGTGTCGAAGGCGATGGCCTTTGGCTGCACGTTGGAACGCCCCAAGGCCTCGATGACGCCGAGCGCGCCATCGCCAACAGCGCAAACTAATTTAAAAACAGGACAGGCCCGCCAAATTGTGCGGGCCACCTCAGCCAACCTCCCCCATAGCTGATGCGCCAATACTCAATGTATTTGGGAAACTTCCACAAACACCTGGGCTCTGGATACCGGATCACCGCTCCGCTCGTCCGGCATGACGGCAGAGGATAAATCGTGGGACTGAGTGATTTCCATTCAGAAAATGCACCCTCTATGACGTCATCCCGGCCCCCGATGTACATACCGGAGACATAGGTGACAGGTGTTCGGAGAGATGGTTGACACATTAACATGGCATTCAGGGAGGGACCGGGATGCCTTGGAAAGAGTG
>NZ_LCWX01000144.1:0-266 GCF_001431305.1 Pseudovibrio sp. POLY-S9 | reverse complement strand
GAACCGAAATCAATCCCAGCGTCCTCGGATTGGCAGCGATTTGAAGCTCCTCTTCCTAATCAACTCTGGCAAATGGATTTTAAAGGTTGGATCAGGCTGGAAGACAACACTCGTTGCCATCCTCTCACGGTTGTCGACGACCACTCCCGGTTTGCGACCTGCCTTAAGGCTTGCCCAGACCAACGCACCAATACAGTTAAAACGGCTTTAGAAGAGAGCTTTAAGCTCTACGGCTTGCCGAGAGCCTTTCTGGTTGACAACGGTTC
>NZ_LCWX01000143.1:0-207 GCF_001431305.1 Pseudovibrio sp. POLY-S9 | reverse complement strand
CGACTTCAGGAGGAAAACGAGATCCTTCAAAAAGCATCGGCTTTTTTCGCCTCAAGGGTGGGGAAACCATGAGGAACAAGCATCTGTTCATTACCGCCCATGCCAAAGACTATGTGGTTTCCACGTTATGCCGTCTGCTTCAGGTGGCCCGCAGTTGGTTCTACGGCTATCAAGCCTGCGAGCCCGAACGTCAGATCCGGGCCCAGT
>NZ_LCWX01000142.1:45086-46729 GCF_001431305.1 Pseudovibrio sp. POLY-S9 | reverse complement strand
TACTCTTCAGTGTATTTCGAGCGTCCCGTGCCCATTCACATCTCCTGCAACAATCAAAGTCAATATACTCGATTGTCCGGAAACCGGAGGGAACTCCAATTTGCTGCAGAACGGGAACGCATGAGCGAAGCTTTGTTTGCCTGGTATCGCAAGCACCACACTCGCATTACGATGACCGACGAGCAAATCAAAGCCAACGCAGGCAAGGAGCTTCAGGCCGGTATTCTCATCGGATATACCGATGAAGAAGAGTTGGAAGAGGCCAAGCGCGAGCAAGGCCTCCTCTGATTGCATGGAGAGGGAGCTTCGCAGCTCTCCCCGTTTACAGCTTCAAGAAGCGTGTAATTTCTTCAAGAATATCCTCATGGATCTGTGCCCGATCAGTTCCTTCAGGATCATCACATACCGGATCATCATTTTCAGCTGCCAGCACGGCAGGCCCTTCCGGCTTACACTCCGCCAGAAATGTGAAGTGGTGTCCGGGTTTGACGACAGTAAGGCTCGCATTTTCCAGCTTAGCTACCAGGTTACTGCCTTCTGGTCCCACATCAGCCGCTTTCCAAAGGTTCTCTTCGCCAATGTTTAGTAAGAGCACAGGTTGCTTAACCGCCATCAGGCTTTGTTCATCAATGACATAAGTAAAGCCGGGGTCGATGGCTACCGCAGCAGTAACCCGACTATCTTGAGCTTCTTTTGAAAAGCCTGCAGGCAGTCTGGAAAAATCAACGCCGCCCTTGGAGAGAAAGACGCAGTCTGCTTGTCCTTTACCAATACCGTTGCAGTACTCGTTGTACTGATCGCCATCAAACCGCAGACCTGCCAGGTTCAGCGCGGTCGCCCCTCCCAAAGAGAATCCAAGTGAGGTAATACGACCTTCATCAATATAGTCAGCAAAAGCCGGATCATTCAGAAGCTCATCCAGTGCGGCCGTCAGATCTTTGGCACGCTCATCAAGGCGCAGTGACCGGCGGGGCGAGGAATCGCCGGAGGTGCTGCCCGGGTGATTGACAGCGAGGACCATTGCGCCTTTCAGTGCCAATCCGGATGACAGCCATGAAAGCCCATCCATGTTACCGCCGGAGCCATGCGAGAGCACAATAAGTGGATGCTTGCCCTCTTTGATTGCGGCGCCAACATAGGCGGAGGTGCCCTTAAACACCGCGTTGTCGCCAATCACATTGCGGTAGGTTGGTGTTTTGATCGGATACCACACAGACGCTGCAACAGCAGACGTGCGATGAGAGGCCGATACGATAAGGCGGTCATAGCCTGCAATCTGCTGATCCGCCAAAGCAGACGTGCAGGCCATTGCTAAGAGTGTGCCAAGAACCAGAGTTTTCATGTTGCTATCCTTTGTTGTGATAGCAATGTGGTAGGTGGCTCAGTCCTTTAGAGCGTCCTGAAACGCGAATTAGGTCTCCCATATCGTGTTTCAGGACAAAGGAAGTATCAAGTGCGCATCTCGCTGTTGCTCAGCGGGCCGTTGCGCAGCTCGGTGATGTACTCGGTCACAGCGGAAGACAGCGATGCAATCTGCTGGTTCATCTCAACCGCAGATCCGATCACATGCTCAGCAGCATTTTCCGTTTCATTCGCATAAGTCGAAACATCCGCCACGTTGCTGGCCACAAGCCGTGTACCAG
>NZ_LCWX01000142.1:28504-44954 GCF_001431305.1 Pseudovibrio sp. POLY-S9 | reverse complement strand
ATCTCGGTGGTCGCTTCTGCTTGCTGTCTTGCAGAGAGCGAAATGGAATCCGTGACGCTTTCAATCTTGGAAATGGATTCTGCTACCTGCTTAAACGAGACAACTGTTTCTGCAGTCGCTGACTGGATGGCCTCAATCTGACCGGAGATCTGACCGATTGCATCAGAAGTCTGACCTGCCAGATCCTTTACCTCACCTGCCACAACGGCAAAGCCTTTGCCCGTTTCCCCTGCCCGCGCTGCTTCAATCGTCGCATTGAGCGCCAGCAAATGCGTCTGCTCAGCAATGGAGCTGATGAGTTCCACAACATCGCCGATGGTCTCGGCGGCGGCGCTCAAGCTGCTGATCTTGGTTTCGCCAGCTTCAACTTCCTGAACAGCTGTTCTCGTAACATCAGCAGTAAATTTCACTTGATTGCCGATCTCTGCGGCAGAGGCAGAAAGCTCCTCAACAGCAGCAGATACGGTCTGCACATTTGCGGATGTCTCTTCAGACGCCACGGTCACGGCAGATGCGCGCTGAAGGGTCAGGTCGGCGGATTGTTCCATCTGCTGCGCATTGTCGCTCATGTTCTGGCCCGAGCTGGAAAGCAGGTCTGTCGCATTGCGGGTCAGCTGTTCAAAAGCATCAGTTTGACCAGAGAAATCACAGATCCGGTTTTGTACCTTCGCGATCGCCTCATTCACCTGAGTTGCATAAACCAGAAACGAGCCTTGCAGCCCGCGCGTGACAACGCGGCGATAATACTTGTTCGCTGACAAAGCGTGCGTGGATGCCACCATTTCGCGAATAAAGGAATCTGTCTTGTCAGTGGAGTAATTCACACTTGCAAGCAGGTCCTTCAGTTCACCATGATCCATTCCCACAAGAGTGCGTGCTTCCAGATCACCACTTGCCTGCAAGGTCGCGATTTCTGTCACATGCTTCAGCACGCGCCGTACCTTAAGCACGAAAAATAGTGAGAGCACTGCTGCCACACCAGCCAGACCAGAGAGGATTGAAAGCAGGTTGCTCTCCCCTCCCATTCCCTGAAGCGCAATACCAACGCAGATTGCAGCCGTCAGGCAACTCAGGAAGACACTCTTAGAGAGTGAGGATAAATTCATCATAGGTCACCCGATTATCGGAGAGGTAGTTCGCCAGAAACTCAGAGCTATTGTGTTGCCCGTCTTTCCGGCTCTTTGGAGCCTGCTCCATCTCAATGAGCTGCTGGTAGAACGGAATGATCGCGTCATTGAGGATCTTTCGCTCTGGCACTCTGCGTGTTGAATGATATCCGATGATCTTTCCTGCATTGTCGAAGGTGGGAGTCACATGGGCGAACACCCAATAAAACTCACCGCCCCGGCAAAGGTTCTTCACATATGCGAAGACCTCATGCCCATCCGCAATCCGCTTCCAAAGAAGCTCGAAGACGCACCGAGGCATGTCTGGATGACGAATAATGCTGTGTGGCTGACCTATGAGTTCCTTGTAGGAGTATCCCGCAATCTCGCAAAAGATCTCATTACAGTACGTAATGCGGCCCTTTAGGTCAGTCTTGCTAACAATGATGTCTGCCTCACTGAATGTTTTTTCAGTATCGGACAGATGTGCACCCGGCGACATAGCTGCCTCTATGTTTTTCTATTTCGTTACTTAAGTGAATAAAATTCAAGCAGACAGAATATGTATTTCATAAATTGACGAGCAGTTAATATAAAAAACGATTGTTATTAATTCACCAAGTCATTCCTTAGTATATTCAGTATGCATATGTTATTCTATACATATATATCAGCGTTTTGTATTTATCTTTGCGACACAACAAAGACAAAATACTTACGTGCAATTCTATAAATTCGAACTATTACAACTCTAAAATGCTATTCCTCCGGGAAATATATAAATGAAATCATTTTGTTTAATCAGGACAAAATAAAAGGCAGCTTAGAATATCTAAGCTGCCTTCCAATTTTCAGAATTTTGAGTGTGTTAGCCGACTTTCGCGACCGCAGTCAGGAAGTCATCAACTTCTCTGCCTAGCGCACGCGTACTTTCAGTCACCTCTGTAGAGGCTGTCAGCACACGTGAGGACGCGGTATTGGTTTCACTCACTGCATCAGAGACCAACGTCATATTCTCGTTTACGCTGGATGTTCCAACAGCAGCTTCCTGCACGTTGCGGCTAATCTCAGTTGTCGCAGCCCCCTGCTGCTCAACAGCCGTCGCAATTGCAGAGGTAAATGCGGTAACCTCATCCATTGTATGCGAGATGCCCTCGATGGAGGATACGGCATCTGTTGTAGAGTTCTGAATCGCAGAAATCTGGGAGCTGATTTCCTCTGTAGCTTTGGACGTCTGGTTGGCAAGTTCCTTCACCTCAGCCGCAACGACTGCGAATCCCTTACCAGCTTCCCCAGCACGCGCTGCTTCGATCGTCGCATTCAGAGCCAGCAAGTTGGTCTGCTCGGCAATCGCCTGGATCAGCCCGACAACTTCACCAATCTTGACTGTGGCATCGGCCAGCTCATTGATGCGGTCGTTGGAAACGTGCGCACTCTCAGTTGCTTTGGCAACAACGGAAGTTGTTGCACTCACCTGACGTGCAATTTCCTCTATGGAGCTGCTCAGCTCTTCAGCGGCGGCAGAAACCATCTGCACGTTGTTTGCAGCATCAGTTGAAGAGGCCGCTGCCCGCTCTGTCTGATCAGAGGTACCGCGAGCAAGATCTGCCATCACGCTGGCTGTCTCACCCATCTCACCCATGCTGTCATTCACAGAGGTCAGCAAGTTTGCGGCTGTATTTCTGAAGTCAGTGATCAGCTGCTCAATTTCGCGCTGCTTTTCAGCGTCCTTTTCAGCAACATGTGCCTGCTCTTCGCGCAAACGTGCACGTTCCAAAGCGTTATCACGGAAGACCTGAACCGTGCGGCTCATGTCACCAATTTCGTCTTTACGCTTTGCACCGGCGATCTCGACATCGGTATCGCCATTTGCCAGACGCTCCATGATGCCGGTCAGACGTTTGGTCGGACGAGTAATGGCAAGAGACAGACCCAATGCAATCAACGCACCAAGTACAAGGCCAACAGCAACGGTCGTCGCAATCAGATTGGTTGCAAGATCGCCAGCCGCACTCGCATTTTCAGCTTCGGATGCTGCAATGTCGATGATCTGACCCTGAACCGTTTCAGATTGCTCAGTGAGCTTTGTGACCAAGCTGGCAAGTTCTTTCTTACCGTTTGCCATTGAGCCGAAACCAGAACGGATCGCAGCAATTTCTTTGATGGCATCTTTAGAGGCTTTCACGCCGCCTTCGATGTCTTTCACACCCGTTTTAAACTCGCGGCCTGCTGCTCCGAGCTGATCAATCTCCTTGGAGACTTCCTCAGACTTCACACCAGAACCTGCGCGCAGGAAGGAAAGAGAAGACGAGCTCACAGCCAGTGTCTGGCGTGTGATGTTGGAAACTGAGGCCAGTGCTGCATCAACCTGCTGCTTACGATCAACCGCTTCAGCCTGCTTCCTGTTTGCATCATCAATAGAGCGATAGGTAAAGCCGATGACCAGCTGAGCCGTTTCGCCGAGCACGTCAATGCTTGCAGTGATGTCCTGGCGCAGCGAATACATCTCGGAGAAATCCGTAGAGTCGCGCAGGGCTTTCAGCTTATCAACCAGCGTATCTGAGACACCTGCCAGACTTTGAAGAACCTTTGCATCCAGATGTGACAGCTGGATTTTCTGCAGTTTCTTGATCTCACGGCGTGCTTTCGCAGCGCTGAGCAGCGTTTTGCGCAGTGCGCCTTCTTCAGAGCTTGTTGTCGCCTTCACGAAGAAGTAGCGCATGTTCAGGGCCTGGCTCTGAATAGTCGCGACAAGACGGCCCGCTTTGTCAGCTTCTTTCAACTGCTCTTTGGCTAGCTTGTCTTGCTCAGTTGCCGAGGCCGCAATCTTTGAGATGTCAGCCTGAACCTTTTTGCCAATCATCTGAAGATTGGCAACAGCAGACATCATCTTGGCAACTTGTGATTCCTGAATATCGGTCGACATGCGAACGCGGCTGAACAGACCTTTCAGAGCCCGCACATTTTCGTGGGTCTCTTCAAAGGCAGTGCCATCTTTGCCATCTGCAACAACCTGCTCATGAAGAGCTTCCAAATCTGCACCCAGCAGGTTCAGCTCATCAGCCGCAGCGGTTGCATCATACTTGCTCAAGCTGCGCAGATAAGTTTCGCGCGCTGATGTCGTATCATGCAGGCCCTGCATTAAACGCATGGTTGCATTTGTCATCTCTGTTTGCTTGGTGAGCTGAGAGATAGAAAAGATTCCGATCCCACCAGCTGCAGCGGAAAGCAAGAGTACAATAATGAAGCCACCACCGATTTTCATCGACAGCTGCAAATTCGTAAATAGCTGGAGGACCCGCCTCATGACCCGATTTCTCCCGAATAGAAGTCATTGCCCATGACTTGGCGGCATCCTAAGCTTGTAAATCTCAACCAGTGGTTAACCCGTGGGTATTTAAGGCATTAATTGAGTAATTTCTGAAAGTTTTATCGTTTTATGCGCTCATCATCTATTTATTATAAGTGCAGTTAATCATTACATTTTTAACAATTAAGAATCAGCAACCTGTAGTAGAAGCGCCTCAAGTGCAGTACGCAGATTGCCGGAGAGCGCTTGCGGCCTGCGTGTCGCACGATCTACGTACACATGCGTAAAAAATCCTTGTGCCGCAGCAGTCTCAGCATCTTGCGCAAACAAGGCCAGTTCGTATCGCACGGAGCTGTTGCCCAGGTGCCCGACACGCAGCCCAATATCGATCTTGTCCGGGTAGGCGATCTCAGAGAAGTACTGGCAGCCAGATTCCACGACCAGCCCGATCTCATCCCCCTCATGAATGTTGAGAGCATCGTTCTCAATGAGATAGGCGTTCACAGCACTATCAAAGTAACTGTAGTAGACCGCATTATTGATGTGCCCATATACATCGTTGTCTTCCCAACGGGTCTGAACATCACTGAAGAACGCGTAATGTGCACGAGTATGCGCAGCCGGCTTTTTGGGTTTGCTCATCGTCTATGGTCTCCGCTTCAGTCTGTTCTCAAAGAGCCTGCTGGTAGATCTTTAAGGCGCTGTCCTCATCCACCTCACGTGGATTATTCACTAGCAACCGCGTTTGCTTCATCGCTTCACTGGCCAGCTTCACGACGTCCTGTTCGCCAATACCCACTTCGCGAAGCGTTGTTTCAACGCCCAGAACTTTGGAAAGCTCCGCCAACCGGTCCGCAAACACGCCGCCTCGATTACCCACCGGAATCTCTGCGAGCTCCGGGAATACCAACGGAGCTAACTCAGCATAAGCCTGCGCACAGGTTGGCAAGTTGAACCGCATCACATGCGGCAGAACCAGCGCATTGGAAACTCCGTGAGGCACATGGAAGATGCCGCCAATCGGATAAGCCAGCGCGTGCACAGCTGCTACCGGAGAATTGGCAAACGCCTGCCCTGCCAACATGGAACCAAGCAGCATATTGGAACGCGCCTCTTTATCCTGCGGCGTGTTCACGGCCTTTTCGATATTCGCACCCAGCAAACGCAAGGCTTCTTGTGCCAGCACTTTTGACACCGGGTTGTTGTTTGCAGATGTCGACGTGTAGGCCTCAATTGCATGCACCATCGCATCAATGCCAGTTGCAGCCGTGACATGAGGCGGTAGCCCAATTGTGAGATCTGCATCCAGCAGTGCCACATCAGGCAATAAGGACGGAGACACAACGCCCTTCTTTTCAGCTTCGCCCGTCGTGATGATGGAGATCGGCGTCACTTCAGACCCTGTGCCAGCGGTTGTCGGGATAAGGATCAGCGGCAACCTTTTCCCCTTCGCCATTCCAACACCGTAGATGTCAGTAAGCTGTTCGCCTCCCCCCACTAGCAACGCAACAAGCTTGGCAACATCCAGTGAGGACCCACCGCCCAGGCCGATGACACCATCCACATCAGCCGATGTAGCTAAATCTGCAGCTTGCAAAACGATGGCTTCTGGCGGGTCGGCAACAACATCATCAAACAGCATGACGTCTATTCCGGCAGTTTCCAGCTGAGCGATCACAGGCTCAACAAGACCTGTCTTCATCAATCCTTTATCACTCACCAGAAAAACACGCTTGCCGATGGTCTTCAGCGTGAGCTCATCCAACTTCTGAACCGCACCAGGCGCACATACAACGCTGGCCGCCGTGTTAAATACAAAGCCTGTCATTTCATTCCCCCCTCATTGCTCAGCGCAGGTGGCAGATTTGAGCAATGCAGCGAGAATGCCTCAGCCAACAAGCAAGGTCGAGCGCAATTAAAGTCGTAACGGCTTGATGGAACGCTTAGACAACTTCCTCTGAAATCACCGGTTCCGCATCAGGCACTTTGCCAAGGTTAAGCACGGCAAATAGTCCAATCACCGCTCCACCACACATAATAGCACCACCCGCAAAGAAGGGCATGGAGACAAACCATTGTTCGGCCAGAAAGGCCCCAATCGGGATCGCAATCAGCATGAGACTCGATTGCAGCATCTCCCCAACCGAAGTGATACGCCCCAACAAATACTCAGGCGTTTGCTTAACAACGATTGCCCCAAACGGAACTGTGATAAAGCTGGTGAAGGCACCGGCAACGAACCAGAGAGCCATCTGTTCCTGCATCCCAAACGGCACTGAACTAAACGGAACCCAGCCCACGACTATAGTAAGAGCGCCCCCGAAGAAAGAACCAATCACCATCAGCAGGTGCAAGTTGACACGATCGCCAATCTTGGCCGTCAGATAAGTTCCAACAAGCCCGCCAACGCCAATAGAACCCAGAATTGGTCCCGCGGCGGCTTCTGGTTGCCCGGTTTCTTTAATGAGCAACAGCAGCACCGCCTCGTAAAGAAAAACGCTGAATATAAAGAGGCAAATGAGCGCCATGCCTAAAAGGAGACGCGGTGTTTTCCAAAGATAAGCCAAACCAACCTTGGCATCATTCACCACACTGCTTTTCTCGGAGCTTTCCTCTGAGGCATCTTTAGCGCCCTTTTTCAGCCCCTCTAACAAGCTCAGGCAAATCAGAGAAGCTACGGCAAAGCTCGCGCCCCCCAACAAGAAGACAGAGTGTGGGCTCCAGATGGCAAGCAACGCACCACCCAAAACTGGCGCAAAGATCTTGGTAGATTGAATGACGAAATGATCCACGCTGACCGCTTGTGTCAGCATGTTTGACGGCACGATTTTCTTCAACGCTAGTTGCTGCGCAGGCATAAAGGCGGCTGACACAGTGGCTTTGAGAAACACAAAAGCGATAAGGAGCGAAAGACTGGTAGCAAAGAAGAACATGCCAACCATCAACCCGGCTCGGATAAGCAAACCGGCGATCAGCACAGGGCCAGCACCAATCCGGTCAACCAGAACACCGGCTGGCAGGCCGAAGATCACACGAGGCAAGGTCGCAGCCATGATGACACTGGCAACCTCGGTCGCGCCCATTTCCCAGCTATAGCTGACAAGCACCATGATAGCTATGAAATCGATCCAGTCCGCGAATGCTGCCGGAACAAGAACACCAAAAAATCGACGAAACGCGCTCAGCTTAAACAATGCCAACACGGAAGTATTTACTGCCTCACTCTGCGCCACGAAGCCCGCCCCAATTTCAATTGATTGATAACACCAGAAAAATCAGCGCACAAAATATCGCGCTCACCAAATTTGCAATCCCATCAGCTTAACCGAAGCCGACCCAGATACAAGGCGTGTATAGGTGAAGAAAATTGGCTGAAATGCAGAAAGCAAACGAACTGCAGGCGAGAAATGAGGCGGGCTTTTCTCAATCAGTGGCCAGTTTAGCAACACAAGCCACTCAGCATGGCCTATATTTTACGTCTGCCATTTGTTTGTTTTCCGCTCAGATTATCGAAGTGGCGATCTAAACGTCTTTCTATTCTTCTTTTCTTAAAATATTCGATCTGGTTAATCGGCAAGAGTTGATGGTCTAAGTAGGTTTTTACGTCAAAACACTTGATGTATTTCTTGCCATCCTGATCGACAACAATACCCATATTCTCAGGCCTATCAGCAAAACAGGATACGTGGTGTGAACGTAAGATCTTAAAGTAGTCAATCAACGCGCGAATAAGCTCGCTGTCCTGGATACGATCATGATGTTTCAAATAATCACGAACGCTGCGAATCTCATGGTCAACAAAGTTATCAATCTTCTCGATCATCAAGGCTGGGCCTTGGTTCGTATCGACCATTCCAAATACATGCGTAAAGGAGGGGTGCCCAGCAAGCCCAACGTCTTGAATGTGCTGCCACCCCAGCAACTCATCCTGATTGCCGCTTAAACGTTGCTTCTTGTAACCTAGTTTCGCACGCACTGACCGAAACAGATCTTTCAAAAATCCGCGACTTTTGACTTTGCGCTCACCAGCCTCGTACCGGTCAAACTTCAGGAGCTTCGTTGGATCAGACGCACATTCATAGGTGTCACGGAATCCGCCCCCACGAATGAATTCTCCCACCTGAAACACCTGATCTTCCTGAAACACAGTCAACTTTAAGCCAGTCTTTTTTGTAAATTTGAGCCACTTACATAACAAATTATAATAGTTTGAAAAGCATCTTTCTTGACACACATGCTTAAAGCATTGCTTCTAAAGGTCTTAATTTCATCTGCATGCGCCTTAACCGGACTTTTTAGGGTTTGAGGGATAATCGGCGCAAAGACAAAACGGACACGAACTCCGGGAACCAGCAGGATGCAGATCTGCAGTGCGCGTGAAATTGCGGCCTTCGTCGAAGATGGCGATACCATCGTCATTGGCGGCTGTGGGCGAGGCCTTGCAACGCCGGAAGCTTTGCTGGATGCCATTGAGCAGCGGTTTCTTTCGACAGGGCATCCCAAAAACCTTTTCATCATCAACTCGCTCTCTATCGGAGATGGCGACAAGCGGGGGCTGAGCCGGTTTGCTCATAAGGGAATGCTGCACGGCATTATTACGTCTCACTTCGTTCTCACTCCTTCCCTTCAAAAACTGATCTCTCAAGACAAGCTGGAGGCCTATTGCCTTCCAGCCGGGGTTATTCAGCAGTTGATCCGCGAGATTGGTGCGGGTCGTCCCGGTCTCTTCACCCGCACCGGACTGGGGACGTTTGTTGATCCCAGGCATGGTGGAGGCAAATGCAGCAAGTCTTGCAAGCATGAGCTTGTGGAACTGCTTCACCTGCACGGTCAGGAATACCTCCGGTACCGCCCGTTCAAAATCGACCTTGCTTTGATTTGCGGGTCTGCGGCGGACACGAAAGGCAATCTCAGTCTTGATGAAGAAGCCGTCACACTTGATTGTCTCAGTTTGGCGACGGCTGCGCATAACAGTGGTGGCCATTGTTTTGCGCAGGTTAGAAACGTCGTGCAGACCGGAAGCCTACCTGCCCGCTCTGTTGCGGTTCCGGGCGTGTTCCTGGATGCGATTGTCGAAGCTCCGGGCCAGACCATTGCCTATGACACGCCTTACAGCCCTGCACTCAGTGGGGATATCAAACCCTCTCATACAAGAGTTCAAAACGAACCCAGCGAGATTGCCCGCAAGGTAATTGCTCGCCGGGCTGCAGAGGAGTTGATTGAAAACGCAGCCGTAAATATCGGCTTTGGCGTTCCTGCTGGCATTCGCTTTGCAGAGCAGCGCAAGCAGTTGGCGGAAAGGATCTGGCTCTCTTGCGAACACGGGCACCACAACGGCCAGTTCCTGGGAGATTCTCTTTATGGCGCTGCTTTGGGATCCGAAGCGCTGCTCTCTTCACTAGATCAGTTTGACTTTTATAGCGGCGGCGGCCTGGATATTGCCTTTCTTGGCATGAGCGAAGTGGACCGGCATGGGAATGTGAACCTGTCCAAAGTGAATGGTAAAATCGTTGGGGCGGGCAGCTTCATCGATATCTCACAGAATGCCAGAAAGCTCGTGTTTTGCGGTTCACTGACGGGCGTGGACTCACAGGTTGAGTACCGCAAAGACAAACTCAAAGTGACGCGCAATGGCACCCACACAAAGTTTGTGGAGCAAACCGACCACATCACCTTCAATGCCTTGAATGCCAAAACCAACGGGCAGGAAGTGCTTTATGTGACCGAGCGTGCCGTTTTTCAGCTGGGGCCTAACGGGCTGGTGCTGACTGAGGTTGCACCCGGCATCAAACCCAAGCGGGATGTGCTGGCGCATATGGGGTTTGCCTGCAAAGTGGATATACAGCGTAAAATGCCAGAGCACATCTTCAACGCATTGTGATTGCCGCAAACACAAAGAGCACCGCACGGCTTTGCCGGCAATGGTGGAGCTTAAATTCCCGAGAGACGGGAGGAGCAAGGCGAGCAGGCAATACCTGCGCTATTTGGTGTAGTTAGTTTCTTCGGCATTGGCTGTCGCCTTGCCCGGGCATTTTGGTATGGACAACATCGCCTCTTATCCTGAAAGACACGATAGCCAGTTTCCTGGAAGGACAATGGCTTATTCCAGCAAGTTTCCTTACTAAAACAGTTCCTTCATCCCTGACACGCAACCACTCTGACTGGTTCGTGCCACCGCGTGATGCCCTTCAGACTTGGGTCCTTCCTCTCAAACCATGCGGTCACGTTTGAAAATCGGTTCCACCGGACCACTGAAAGATACGTTACTTCTTCCAGTAGCCCCACCCAGCCTACGACAAACTGACGGACGGTCCGCCAGCAGCCCGTTACGTAGGCATAAATTCAGAGTACGAGAGATTTTGGAAAGGGGAATAAGTTTTGGCTGATAACTGACCGATTTTACGCAAAGAGCACGACTGCTTGCCTGCAAATCACGTGGTGGTGGTCATCCACTAAGCCGTGCTCACTTTAACATTTGCCATGGTTCGCAAACGGCGAGGACAAGCGCCTCTCAGCTTCACTCCTAAGAGCGCACCCTGCACATGAGCAAGGCGCGCACTCGCGAAGTCATAGGAGTGGAACTGTGCCCCTTGGTTGAATAAAACGAAGCAAAACAGCTCCAAACACCTGTCTGTCTTAATCGTAAGCCGCTGTTACGATGACTTCCACCAACAGTTCCTGAGAAGCAAGGCGGGCTTCACCGCATGCGCGTGCAGGAGCATGCCCTGCTGGCACCCAGGCATCCCAGACTTCGTTCATCTCAGCAAAATCGCGCATGTCAGAGAGCCAGACGATGGCTTGCAGAATCTGCTCGCGGCTGGACCCTGCTTCAACAAGCAGTTCATCAACACGGCGCAGGCATTCTGCGGTCTGTTCTTTGATGCTTTCACCGCGCACGCCAACCTGGCCACACAGATAAACGGTGCCGTTGTGCTTGACGATCTTGCTCATACGCTGCTTGGTGTGCATGCGTTCAATCATGGTGCTATCCCTTTGGTTTAGGGGCAGAAGGATGCAGAGATCAACATCCGCTCCAACGCCCAATCTCAGCAAGATACCATGACTGAAACTGCTCTTAATTTCACTGTGACATTTGCGGGTGTCCAAGTGTTTTCGAGAAAGCTGCGTTAAACCAGCTCTTTCTGCACCCCGTTTTCCAAAAACCACTGATAGGTTTGGCGAATTCCTTTATCCAGCGAGATGGATGGCTCCCACCCCAACCGCTTCAGACGTGCTGAGCTCATTAGCTTTCTCGCAGTTCCATCTGGTTTGGAGGTGTCCTGTGTAATGGCACCTTGATAACCCAAAACCTTGGAGAGCCGTTGCGCAAGTTCCAGAATTGAAATGTCCGCACCAAAGCCAACATTGATGTGCTCTTCTGCAGAGTAAGTCTTCAGCAGATGCACCAGGGCATCCGCGCAATCATCACAATGCAGAAACTCTCTGCGCGGAGCACCCGTTCCCCAAATCTCAAAGGATTCAGCTCCGCTTATCTTCGCTTCGTGCACTTTGCGCATAAGGGCAGGCAACACGTGGCTGCTTGTCAGATCGAAGTTATCGCCGGGTCCATACAAGTTGGTGGGCATGGCAGAAATGAAATCACAGCCGTACTGCCGCCTGAAGGCCTGACATAATTTGATGCCTGCGATCTTGGCGATGGCATACCATTCATTGGTCGGTTCCAGAGGGCCAGAGAGCAAAGCCCCCTCCTCTATCGGTTGCGGAGCGTGCTTGGGATAAATACACGATGACCCCAGAAACAGCAGTTTTTGGACGCCAGCTGCGAAGGCTCCACGAATGAGGTTGGTCTCGATGGCCAAGTTTTCATAAAGAAACTCGGCAGGATACTCATTGTTTGCCCAAATGCCCCCCACCTTGGCAGCAGCAACAATCACGACCTCAGGCTTCGCTTCCTGCAAAAATGCTAGGGTTTCAGCTTGCATGGTGAGGTCTACTTGCCTCCGGTCCGCAGTCAAAAGAGTGCACTTCTCACGCGCCAACCGTCTTATAAGGGCACGGCCAACCATGCCCTTGTGCCCGGCCACGAAAACCGTTTTTCCAGTCAGGTCAAAGTCAACAGGTTGGAGATCAGGCATCTTCGAGCACCCTACCGTCTTTCACCTCCAGCAAGTCTGCCTGCACCATCTCCTCAATCAGTGATTCGAGGGATGTTTTCGCCTGCCAACCGAGTTTATCCCGTGCTTTGCTGGCATCACCAAGGAGCTCGTTCACCTCTGCTGGGCGGAAGTAGCGTGGATCGATCTCAACAAGAGTGCGGCCACTTGAAGAACAAATCCCTTTCTCATCAACGCCGCTGCCCTGCCATTCCAGTATGGTGCCGCATTTTGAAAACGCCAGTTCAGCAAACCTGCGCACTGATGTCATGGTGCCGGTTGCCAGCACATAATCATCTGGCACATCCTGCTGCAGCATAGCCCACATGCCTTCAACAAAGTCGCGCGCATGCCCCCAATCCCGGGTCGCATCGATGTTGCCCAGATACAGCTTTTCCTGCTGCCCCAGACTGATCGCGGCTGCGGCGCGAGTGATCTTACGCGTAACAAAGGTTTCACCGCGCAGCGGGCTCTCATGATTAAACAAGATGCCATTGCTTGCATGGATTCCGTAGGCTTCCCGGTAGTTGACCGCAATCCAGTAGGCATAAAGCTTGGCCGCGGCATAAGGGGAGCGCGGGTAGAACGGCGTCGTCTCGCTTTGTGGTACTTCCTGCACTAAACCGTAGAGTTCCGAAGTTGAAGCCTGATAAAACCGCGTTTTTTGCTCCAGACCAAGGATGCGGATAGCCTCCAGCAATCGCAAAGCCCCTAAAGCATCGCTGTTGGCGGTGTACTCGGGCGTTTCAAAACTCACCTTCACATGAGATTGCGCCCCAAGATTATAAACCTCATCGGGCTGCACCTCTTGCATGATACGGATGAGGTTGGTCGCATCTGTCAAATCGCCATAATGCAGGATGAAACGTGCATCATCTTCATGAGGATCCTGATAGATCCCCTCTATCCGACCTGTATTGAAGCTGGAAGAGCGGCGTTTGACGCCGTGCACCACATATCCCTTATCCAGCAAAAAGCGGCTGAGATACGCTCCGTCCTGTCCGGTAACACCTGTTATCAAAGCGGTTTTCTGCAAGGCCATGGCACGCTCAAAAATTTGAGGGAAACAGAGCATGAACCTAGAAGCAGATTGGTTGTTGTCGCAATTCTGAAAACACACCCCTGTATTCTTTGGGTGTTTCCGCAGCCATATGTTTTTAAAAGGGTTTTGATGTTCACCCACAAAGATATCCAAGTCCCGTCAAAATTCACTGGCAATACCGCGAAGCAGCGTGTATCAAGCTCGCCCTCCCAAACGCCTTAGGAGGTATCCCGAACCTGAAAACCCATTGGTGCCGCCAATTGCCTGGCAGCCGTCCAGCTTTGCCTGACTTGAGGCATGATAAGAGGTCTTAAAATGAACACCGCATTCGCAGGCATTGATTTTGGAACCTCCAACTCAACCGTGGGCATCTTTTCCGGCGCAAGCCCTGAACTTGTGATGCTTGAAGACGAGCACAGCGAAATGCCGTCAGCTATCTTCTTTAATTTTGAAGACGAGCAGATCGTTTATGGACGCAAGGCGAAGGAAGAGTACATCAGGGGTGATGAGGGCCGCCTTATGCAAGCGCTTAAAAGCGTTTTGGGCACGTCCCTCATTCAGGAAAAAACGGCTGTCATGGGCGGCCGTATGGCTTTCAGAGATATTATCGCGCTTTACCTGCGCCAGCTGAAACGCAAGCTGGACGCGCATATGCAGGACAATGTCTCCAGCGTGGTTTTGGGTCGCCCAGTGCATTTCATTGATGGCGATGAAACAGCTGACCGTGCCGCGGAAAAAACGCTGGAAGGGATCGCTCGTCAGGAAGGGTTCGAGCACATCGCCTTTCAGTACGAGCCGATTGCCGCAGCGCTGGCTTATGAACAAACCGTTACGCGCGAAGAGCTTATTCTGGTGCTGGATATCGGCGGCGGTACAGCTGACTTTTCCGTCATTCGCGTTTCTCCAGAGCGCAAAAACGCAGCAGATCGCACCAGTGATATTCTCGCCAATACGGGTATTCATATCGGCGGAACCGACTTTGACCGGTTGCTCTCACTTGCGCAGGTTATGCCGCATCTGGGCTATAAAACGCTGACCAAAGATGGCAAACGCGCCCTGCCCTCAAAATACTATTTTGATCTGGCAACCTGGCAGTTCATCAACCAGCTTTATTCTCCGAATATCCTGCGGGAACTGGGCGAAGTGCGCCGCGAAGCTGCGCAGCCTCATCTGGTGGAACGTCTACGCGAAGTGATCCGCGCAAAAGACGGCCACATGCTGGCCACCCGCGTGGAGCAGACCAAGATCGACCTGTCCTCAGCAGAGATCGCAAGTCTCAAAATTGAGCTGGAAGAAGAAGACGTTCTGGTTGATGCAACCAACGCAGATTTCCATGCCGCTATCGGCCCTTCCGTTGGCAAAATCGAAGCCACCATTCAGGAAGCGCTGAACAAGGCTGGCGTAACCGCAGATCAGATCAACAGCATGTTCCTCACTGGCGGTACAACCCGCATCCCCATGCTGCGCGAACACTTCAAGTCTTTGATGCCAAACGCGTCTGTGGTTGAAGGCAACGTCTTTGGCGCTGTTGGCCTTGGCCTTGCAGCAGATGCCCGCCGCAAGTTTGCATAGGGTTGTCGAGCCAGAACCATGCTGAGTGGGCCTGCACTTTGCTCAGGATGTTTGAGCTGCAGGCCAACGTGCGTACCCCTTCCCAAAATGCATCAAGAGGCCACCGGGCCTCTTTTTTCTTGCCTCGTCTCAGCATGAACGAATACCCCCTCCCCCACTGCGGCGTAAGAACAAAATCCTTTGCCTTGCAAAAGACGCTCCCCCTCAAAAACAACACCCCCATATTTAAATCTACATCATCTCTCTACCCTGATTTTGGAATTGTCACTTTCAACCAATTCAGGTTCCCTAGATGCAAATGTTAATGAATTCTTAAGAGGAGAGGTGCTGCCGGAGGGTGGATTAGGCGCCTTGAGGGGGCGTCATGAAACAGTGGCAAAATTGGTGTTTCAAACAAGGTTGGTTTTACCAATTTGCCAGCATGATGGTTGCGTCCTTCATGGTCACATCCAGCGGTGCAACCACGTTTCGCGACGCAGTGGAAGATAGCTTCCTCTTCACCTCAGCTGAAACTGGCGGGAGTTGGATCAAGGCATCAGAGCAAGAGAAGAACGACCTTTGCCTGAGCGTTCTTGAGGCCTATCTGGCACTTCACCTGAACACCCGAACTCTTGAGATTTACAGAAAATCTGAGAGTGAGTTGAAGGCATTTACCAGCACGCTAACAGATACTGAAGGCGTCCATTCTCCTGAGGCCCTTGAGCTTGTTGGGAAAGCATCCGAGCACACCCTTAACACACTGAATAAATTGAGTATTTCAGCGAAAAGCCAACTCATTACTGCGCATGCAAAGTACGTTGAGCTGACTGGAGAAGGAGCATCAAATCTGCAGTCTTCCCTCGGTCCGTCTCTCTTCAGCGGGTCTACGCTCACAAGAGACAATCGCAGAACTGAGAAGCGCTTTCAGCGCGCCGTTGACCAGCACAAACAGCTGCAATTTCACGCGGCTCGGCGGGCACGTGCCTATCATCAGGCCCGCGCGGCCAATCTGGTTGATCCGGCATTGTTTGCGGAGTTTCTGAGTGCCCTCAATGATCTGCAAAAAGCACACCTGAAACTGGCAGTGTCTGAAGCTAACCTCGTACGCCTGCATTTTCAGGCGAGAACCAGACAGTCAGACATACTGTTGCATCTGGGGCTTTCCCCCCGGCTGCTTGAAAAGAAGAAGCTCGCCCACAGGAAGCATCTGGCACGCCAGCACGTCAAATAAGCACAGAGTAAACCGAAAGAAAGAGGAGACGCAGCCATGACGAACCTGACCGCAACGCCCGCGACTGCGCCTTCTCAGTCCGCACCACCGCCAATC
>NZ_LCWX01000142.1:25507-28402 GCF_001431305.1 Pseudovibrio sp. POLY-S9 | reverse complement strand
GGCGGAGCCGCTCGCGCCCTCCCGAACACCAATCTTGATGGTGCGGGAGCAAGACCAGCTTGTTGACCTCTCCAAAACCATCGGCACAGCAAAACTCATCCGTGATGGAGACGAGCTTCATATTTTGGATGGGAATGGGCAGATTGTTGTCATCGAACAGTTCTTTGGTGGACCTGCCAATGAATTCTTCATTTTGATGCCATCTGGTCCGCTCACAACACAGAGCCAGTTTCTGAAGGCCGTTGAAGTCGAGACGGCACCAAGACTTGGCAGCTTTCAAGTTGACCTCCCCTCCCCTGCCCAGAAAGAAACGGAGGATGCTGACAAGTCCTCAGAAGAAACCAGTTGGCAGCCCATATCCAAAACAAGTTTGCAGAATGTTCACCACGAACCAGCGCTTGAAAAGCTGAACAGTCTTACGCAGTCTGATCAGCTTTCTGAAAACACGCAGGATAGCTATCAGGCTGTTCCGCTTGTAAGCGCTCTTAACACACAATCAGAGAACATCATCGTTCCGCAGTTGTCTATCTCTGATCTATACGTTCAACCAAACAGCACAGTTACCCGGGCAAGTGATCTTCCTGTCCATTCTGTTCAGGAAGCATCCTTTCGCACATCCACCAGTATTTCAGTCAGCGATAGCCTCGCTCTTGATTTCGGCGTGGATGGAACCAACTCCCGCGCACTGCTCTTTACACTTGATGCAGCCGGACGCCCACTCGGCCGCTCAGGTGATCCGCTCGATATTACCTGTGGCGGTGCGCGGGTTCTTTTTCAATCTGAGTTTGGACCGCAAGGCCAGCACATATTGAAGGGTTTGAAAGGTGATGGAACTCTTGTTTTAAAGGTCACGCTGGACCCGAATACACCAAACGGCGCCTACAGCTATGAGCAGTTTGCACCGTTGGATCACTCGGGCAGTGCGACGGACCTTTTAATGAGCTTCCGTTTCATTGCAAAAGATGCAGATGGAGACACTCTTGTTTCTCATCTGGACATCCGCGTTGAAGATGACCCGATGCCGGCGGAATGGAATCTGACGGCTACAGTTTCAGAAGCCGGACTTCCGGGAGGATCAGAAGGCGATCCCGCTGAAGCCACTGCCTCAGGAGACTTGCTGATCAATGCTTCGCAAGGCCCTGTCGTCTTATCCTGGAACACAGCATCTCCGGTGGAAGGGTTCAGTTTTCATCAGGAAGGACAAACGCTCCTGATCTTGCAAGGCAGCAAAGTTGTTTTGTCAGTCACGCTCAACTCAGCAACGGGCACCTATAGCGTCACGCAACACAGCGCGATCAATCACGGAGCTAATGCAGACGCCGTTTTCAATCTCAGTTTCAGTGCAACCAACACGCAAGGCCAGACGACAGAAGGCAAGCTTCTGGTCTCTTCGCTGGATGATGCGCCAAAAGCATTTCCGCTCAACCAGATCAGCTTTGATGAAAGCCAGTTGAGTACGCAAACCGAGCTGAGCTATTCCTCTGAGTATCTGCCTCATTCAGCAGGAGCAGACACCGCTACGATCAGCTGGCAATTACCTGATGATCCCGAAGGGCTGATCTACATTATTGAGGGGCAACAGCTCAGCGTTCTGCAAGGCGATACGCTCATTCTCACCGCTCAGTTTACCGATATCAAGGGGGCTTACACTGTTCAGCAGCATAATCCTTTGCAACACCAAAATGGGGTAGACCAGCAAACAATCAGCCTTCCCTATGTGATTACGGATGGAGATGGCGATACCGCCGCGGGTCACTTTCAGGTGTCGATTAAAGACGACAATCCGGAAGTCGGGGAACCGGTCCACCTCAGTTTAAGTGACAATGCATTCGCTTCACCTGCGCCAGGACATGCACTTGCTGAGGATACTCATGCCTTAACCGGTGTACTCCCCGTCTCAACTGGTGTAGATGGAGGGCAGGTTTCATGGATACAGTCCGCTCTCCCTTCTGGCTTCAGCTGGGATTTGATCGGCGAGAAACTGACGCTTTTCCAAAATACGACGGCAATTTTCACCGCGACGCTGAATTCCAGCAGAGGCGCGTATTCTGTCGATCAGCATGCGCCATTGAACCATGCTCGGGGCATTGAGCAGTTTCAACTGCATTATGTTGTAAGTGATGCAGATGGGGACGCCGTTAATGGTCAGCTGCAAATCACGATTGCAGACAGCACGCCCATCCTCAGTTCAGCGCCTGAAACACTTAGCCTTTCAGAAAATGCTCTCTTCGAAGCACGTATGAACGATGAAGCCTCGATCGTTCAAAGTGGTGATTTGAACGTTCATTGGGGCGCCGACACACAGTCTACAACGATGCTCACCTTCTCTTCCAGCATGAGAGGCAGTCTTGCTCCCTTCACTGTCAACGGTGCTCAGGTCTATTACTCCATTGAAGGTACGGGCAATCAACTCAGCGCGAAGACACAGGATGGCACGCATGTTTTCACGATCAAACTGGATCCCACCGGATCAGGAAACTACGAGGTCGAGTTCTTCACACCGATTGACCACACATCTGCAAGCGAGGTTTTACTATCGTTTTCAGCAGTAGCTTCCGACGGTGACGGAGACACGATCCCTTTGGACTTCACCTTCAGCATCTCGGATGGAATGTCATCGGCGTCCCCCGATCAGTTTTCTGGTACGGAAGATACACCGCTTGTGTTGGACCTGTTAGGCAATGATACTCTTAGCAGTGAAGGCTTCACTGTTCGCATCGTCTTGGCACCTGCCAAGGGCCACCTCTCTCAGAACCTGGACAACACGTTTAGCTACACGGGTCACCCCAACGCCAATGGCTCGGACAGCTTTAGTTACTACATTGAGGATGCGGATGGAGAGCGCAGTGATACTGTCACTGTTTCTATCGAGCTGTCACCGGAAAACGACGCACC
>NZ_LCWX01000142.1:12953-25410 GCF_001431305.1 Pseudovibrio sp. POLY-S9 | reverse complement strand
GATCTTTTCCGGCGTCGGCCAGGATACGCCGCTTCACATGAGTGTCGAGGATGATGGTCCCGATACTGTGTTCACGGCAAATGCTTCAGATGCAGATGGAGACCCTCTCCATTTTTTTCTCGAAGGGTCTGACAAGGCCCGTTTCAACATCGACGAACAGACCGGCCAGGTAAGCTGGAAAGAAGATGTATCCTTCGAAGCACCCATGGATCTGGACGGTAACAACATCTATGAGATCACTGTAGTCGCGAAAGATAGTTCTGGCGCGGAGGCTGCTCAAAAGTTCCGCATTGAAGTCACCGAAGGCACGAGTCCGCCCACTGCACCGCCCACCATTTTCCTTAACACCCGAGAACCTGGCAGTTACCAAGTCAGCTGGACTTTCGATGAAACCTTGTATTCTTCTGAGCTAATGGGCCAAATTCAATCCACGCCTTGGGTAGAAAGTGGAGATGACGGAGAAGCTAAAGCCGCCAGTGATGGTTCCTCAGATATCTACATTGACGCCGATACTGGCGAATTGGTTCTCTCAGATCGATCCGGTTCGTCTTCAGAGGGAGACGACAATCTCGCCTGTATCAGCAAGACGTTTGATCTGACAGGCGCCCAAAGTGCCTCAATCCAACTCACATACGCAGCAGAGTTCGCAACGAACGGTCCGGCGAAATCATTCTACATTGAAGCCCTGTTGGCTGATGGGTCCGTCCACCAGATTGGCGAGATTTCCAGTCTGATCGGTCACACTCAGTCCCAGTCGATCAAACTTGATCTAAGCGATTACATCTCATCTGCGACAAAGATCCGTTTGGTTGCACCAGCGGATCTCACTGCCGCAGACACATTGAGAATTGAGGAGCTAACGGTTTCAATAGTCCAGCCAGAGCCACTGGAACAGCAACACTTTGAAGCATCCTTTCAGCTTGGAGATGACGACTTGGCAATTGCCAAGTCTGCCAAGATCGACGGAGTGCAGGATGAGATGTCGGGCCTGACTCTCAAACTCTTCAATGCGCAGGATGGTGATCATCTCAACTTCTTGGATATCGATGGCGTCTCCAGCCAGCTGGAAGACAACGGCAGCGGAGTTATGACACTCACGTTCTCTGGAATAACCGATGCTTCCACCTATCAGAATTTGTTGAACTCAATCACCTTCACAACCACATCTGAAAGCTTGCAGGCGCGTAGCCTCTCAGTCGTTGTTCACTCCGAGGGTGGGAACTCCAACCCGTCCATCACCAGTATTCAAGTTCACCCTAATCCAGATGACGGTGCCACCGATCCAAGGAACCAGATTGATGGGACAGCCGGCGACGACATTCTGAAAAGCACCGATGAAGATGATGTGATCAATGGTTTTGAAGGCAACGACCAACTGACTGCCGGAGCTGGAACCGACGAACTTACAGGTGGTGAAGGCTCTGACATCTTCTTCTTTGAGCAACTCGACGGAGCAGCAGATCACATCACAGACTTCCAGCTGAAGAGCTCCGCAGGCGGAGACCGAGACGTTATAGATCTATCCAAATTGCTCGAAGATTATAGTGATAAATCATGGGATCAACATTATCACTTTCCCGACCAGTTCATTCGCATAATAGAAAATCAAGCAGGACAATACGCAGTGCAAGTCGACTTGGATGGAAAAGATCATAACGAAGATTGGGAAACTGTCACCACAGTCGACGTCCAGGACACAACGACAAATGGAGCAACAATGAGCATCGAAGTAAAAGGCTATATGCCGGAGGTCGAGCTCCCAATTGAAAATGCATTCCCAATGTCCTAGGCAATCTTACCAAACTTGGCAGCTGCCAAGTCGAGAATTTTGAAATAAAATCACTATTCTGCTTTGGTAGAGCTTGTTCTCCCATACGGTATGACTACACTTCTTCTGACATTGCTGCAGAGGAAATTCCATGCGTTCAGATACCCCCATTCAGAAATTCGTCCATACGGGAGATCATAAGATCTGTCTTCACGAATGGGCGGGCGAAGGTCCTACATTCTTGCTTCTCCATGCCACAGGATTTCATGGTCGCGTCTGGGATTACATCATCAAGCATTTTCCCGATCGCCATGTCATAGCATGGGATATGCGCAGTCATGGCCAAAGCGACAATGCTGCCTTGCCGAAACTCTGGACTGATCTGGGAGATGATCTTTTCGCAGTGGTCGAGCAACTCGGGCTCAATCAAGTATTCGGTGTCGGCCATTCTTGTGGAGGTCATTTGTCTATCTTGGCAGCTGCCAAGTTTCCTGAGCTCTACAAAAACATTCTTCTGTTGGATCCAGTCGTGTTTCCAAAACCGCTGCTTCCGTTCTTCAAGCAAATTGCAGATCAGGACCATCCGGTTGCCCGGCGCCGAAACCAATGGGCCGATGTAAGTGAAATGTACGAGCGGTTCAAAACCCGCAAACCATACAACAGCTGGTTGCCTGAAATTTTGCAGGATTACTGCGATCACGGATTAATCGCTTCAGAGCAGGGCGAAGGATACCAACTCGCTTGTCCACCAGATGCTGAAGCCGAGGTTTATCGCACTTGTTACGGAGACCACATTTATCCGCTTCTGGATGCTGTGACTGTGCCAACGACAATTGTACGCGCACGTCGTCGGCAACCGGATGAACCCTTGCATGATTTCTCACCATCGCCCACCTGGGAGCTGCTGGCAGAGAACATGCCCAATGCAAAAGACATTTACGTTCCTGATCACACTCACTTCCTGCCAATGGAAAATCCAGCCGCCATTTTGAACATGATGGTTCAAATGGAGAGGGGAGAGCAAATCCAGTGGCAGGGTGATGGAGCGATCTTGAACGACATGTAAACACCAAGTTTGGCAGTGGACCTGAAATAGATCAGAAACTGCCAAGTCAGGGGAGGGGAATATGGGAAATTTTGAAATACACGGAGCGTTGGGCTCACCATACTCAATGAAGGTGCGTGCGGCATTCCGAGCAAAACGCATTCCACACGCATGGAAGCTCTGCGCACCTATGGGACCGAACAGCCCAACCAAGCATGTGAAGATTCCAGTCATCCCTGTCGTCAAGTATCCGGATGAGACGTGGGTGAACGATTCCACTCCGCTGCTTCTGGACTTGGAGGCAAAAGGGGAGGGGAGGTCGCTTGTTCCCGACGATCCACTGATACGGTTCGCGTGTTACCTGATTGAGGACATGGCAGACGAGTGGCTTGTGAAAGCCATGTTCCATTATCGGTGGTTTTATGAGGAAGACCGAAAGATCGTGCCGAACTGGTTGCTTTACGACGCTTGTCTTGGTCTGGATGAAAAAACCATCAAGGCAATGGGCCAGCAGTTTGGCGCGCGTCAGATCAGCCGCATGCCGAAGGTTGGATGCACACCGGAAACAGCGCCTATCATTGAAGCATCCACCAAGCGTATGCTCTCTATTTTGGAACAAGCGGTTTTGTCCAAGCAGCATTTCCTGTTTGGCGATATGGCCTCATTGGCAGATGTGGCTCTCTTCGGGCAGCTCTACCAACTTAAAGACGACCCAACCCCGTCTGCCATGTTGCAAAAGGAGTTCCCTTTCGTCTTCCGCTGGCTTGACCACATAGATGACGCCTCCGGTTTTGACGGTGACTGGATCACCGAGCTTACTCCGGCAGTCAAAGAGCTTCTTAAGATGGCAGGCGATACTTATCTACCGTTCCTGTTAGCGAACTCCAAAGCCATCGACAAAGGGGAAGCGTCCTTTACTGCAGATCTGCCAGAAGGTTTCTTTACGCAGGACATCTTCAAATACCAGAAGAAGTGCCTCGACCGGCTGCGGGATGAGTGGGCGAAGCTGACGCCTGAGCATCGTGAAACACTGAGTGAGTTCCTCATTGGAGGGACAGAGATCCTCGACGTCTCACTGGTGCAGCCCGCCTCTTAAAAATCCGACTTGGCAGCAATTGTTGGCAGCTGCCAAGTCATCCACGCCCTGCCAAACTCACCTGCTAGTGCGTTACTTTTCCCCAAAATCGGCAGAAAACTGCGATGGTGTGCATCAAAATGTATCCATCAACGGCGCTTATCCGCCCAAATTGTAACCGAGTTTGTCAGAGTTCAAGATGAGCGACAGCCGATTACAAAACTCAAATTGCTCTCTTTCAACTGATCCCCGATAGTCCCTTCAACGCAATCAAACAGTGTCTTTACCCCAAACAGACATGTTGGACGACCGAACCACCGGAGATCAGAATGAAAAGAATTGCTATCGCAAGCGCCGCTCTCGTTACTCTTTCTGGCGCAGCTTTCGCCGATGCTTTGACTTTTTACGACAGCAACGGCACCAAGACGATTATTCAGACAAACTCATTAACCGGATGCGTTGCCATTTATGACTCCGGACGCAATCCACTCCAGATCTGCCGAATGAATGCGGCGCCTGCTGCAGTTGTTGTACCAGCCCCAACCACAACAGTTGTCACTCCGGCCCCGGTTGCTGTCGCCCCCAAAGCATGGGACCGCCGTCAGGACAGAGCAACCGCGCGCCGTGTCATTCGCAGAACCGAAGCTCGTCAGGATCTTTTTGACTAAGCTTCACCTTTAAGGTTGCCTTAAATCCCAATGCTGGCAACGGTGCCCGCCTCCTAACCGAGGCGGGCATATCTTTATGAAAATGCGAGATAACCTGAATAGAATATTTCCCAATAATTTTAATGGGTTAGTGAAAGTGTAACGACCTGTCACAAGGATCGGAACGGAGACGTTCTCTTACACTAATTGGTTTGCACTTAACGCAGCGTCCACGCACTGTCTTCATGAGTTATCGACTTACAAAAAAAAGGAGCCCCCATGTTCAAGGCAATCGCTCTCTCCCTGTCTCTCCTCTTTGCAACACCTCTCATCGCCCAGGCGGATCCTGGCAAGGGTCAACGTTTGGAAATGATGGCTGAAAAGCTGCAGCTGACGGATGAGCAGAAAGAAAAAGTCCGCCCAATCATGAAGCAATCCATGGAAGAGCGCCGCGCGATCCTGAAAGATGCTGGCATTGAGCGTGGCAAGAAGCCAACCCTTTCACAACTGCGCGAAGTTCGTGGTCCAATGCAAGCGTCCAGAGAAAAGATGAATGAGCAGATGGCTCAGGTTCTCAGCGCAGAGCAGATGGAAAAGTTCAGCGCGATGCAGCAGGAAATGCGCGATAAAATGAGAAAGAAATTCAAAGAAGGCAAATAAGACAGCGCGCCAATAAAAAGGGAAGGGGAGCATATGCTCCCCTCTCATATCAACCAAGTATGGTTTCAACTTTCCGCTTCAGATCAACCATCGCTTCCCGATAAGGTCCCGGCCCAAAACTCACCCGCGAAACGCCAAGCGTTCCAAGCTTAGCGATTTCAGGCATGCCCTTCATCATGTAAGCATTCACAGGCAGTGGCACGGCGTCGCAAATCTGAGCGATCAGGTCTGGATCAGTTAAGCCCGGAATGAAGAACCCGCTGGCGCCAGCTTCGGCATAGCGCTGTCCACGCAGCACAACTTCTTCCACCAAGGCAGCATGTTTGCTGGCATCTGGTTCCTGCAAAAACAGATCAGTTCTCGCATTGACGAAAAACGGAATGCCTGCTTCATCTGCGGCACCCCGAAAGGCTGCAATCCGCGCACATTGCTCATCAATCGAGTAAAGGCCGGAGCCATGGACCTTCTGATCCTCAAAATTGACACCAACAGCACCCGTTTTGATGATCCGAGCTGCATTTTCCTTCACATCCGCAGGGCTATCTGCATAGGCGCTTTCAAAATCAAGAGAGAAGGGGACATCCACGCTTTCCGCAATGCGGCTTGCGATGATTTCAACCAGGGAAAGCGGAATTTCTTCGCCATCTCCGTAACCATGCGCCGCAGCAACTGATGCGCTTCCCGTTGCAACGGCCTTGGCACCTGCCTTTGTGGCAGCCTGAGCAGTGCCCGCATCCCATATGTTGTAGAGGACGATAGGCTCACCTTTTTTATGCAGAGCGGCGAACTGTTTTGCTTTATCAACCTGAGACATCAATAAGGCCTTTCGATCTTGCTATTTTCAATTCAACGTCAATCAATTTCTGTTTTCGCCAGAGACCGCCGCCATATCCGGTGAGGCCTCCGTCCATCCCAACCACGCGGTGGCACGGAATAACAATGGCAATCTGGTTCGCTCCATTGGCGCGGGCAACGGCGCGGGTGGAACTGGGCTTTCCCATCTGCTTCGCCAGCTGGCTGTAACTTTTGGTGGCCCCAATCGGAATTCGGCGCAGTTCGCGCCAGACAGCCTTGGTAAACTCGGTGCCATGCATCACCAGAGGCACATCAAAATCCAGTCGCTTGCCCTCAAAGAATTCGCGCAGTTCTGACGCGATCTGATCGGTCGGAGCAGTCCGGCCAAGGCCCAGATCTCCCTTTACCTGTTTGCGCAATCGGGCAAGTTCTGCAGGCAGGGCTTTTCGGTCAGCAAACTCCAGCAGATGAAGTGCGCGGTCATCGCTCACGGCAATCATCGCGCCGAGCGGAGTATCGAACCAATCCGCCTTGAGCAGACCATCGCCTTTCAACTCTGCCGGTTTACATCCCAGCAACCGGGCAAAGGCCTGCCGGAAAGCATCTGGAGACGAAAAGCCCGAGGCCAACTGCGCATCAACCACCTTGCCACCGTCGGAAAGCGTCTCAAATCCATCACGCAAACGAGAAAGACGGGCCATTTCCAGAAACGTAATCCCGAACTGGCGTTTGAAGGCGCGGCGAACGGTGGAAGGATCTAACTCAAGTTTCGCAATATCGGACTCGGACCATTTATGGTGCGGTTTGGCTTCAAACTCACACAGCAACCGGGTCACCACTTCATCGTTCTCGGCAGACGTGCCCACCGGATGGCAGCGTTTGCAAGGGCGGAACCCAGCTTCAAAGCACTCGGAAATAGTCTCGAAGAAACAACAATTCTCAAACTTTGGCTTGCGGGCAGGGCAAGTGAGGCGGCAAAACACTCCGGTTGAGCGCACACCAACATAGGCCCGACCATCAAAGTCCGGATTTCGATCAATCAGCGCCTGATAAAGCACTTTGTTATCTGGAAGTTCAAAAAGCATAGTTTCTTATAGATCCAGTTGCCCCCAATTGCGCACGGTTTTCGGGCGTCTATTAAGGACATCTGCTTTCATGTTACCTCAGCACCTGACCAAAGCTAATCAATAGCAGCATAGAGCAAAGCGCCGAATGCAGAAATTATGCAGTACCAGTCGGGCTCTAGATCAACCTAAGTTCAGGTTTGCGATGCGAACTTGCATAACGCGGGCAGGGGTGTAGATGTCCGCGATGACCTCAAACTCGGCCTCGCCGCAATCAATGAAGCCGAGCTTTTGGTAAAACTGCTTGGCTTCCTCATTCCCTTCAAGCACATAGATTCCGGCGACTTTATCCTCGGGGAATTCGGAGACAGCTTGTTTCATCAGTGCCCGGCCCAACCCTTTGCGCTGAAAGTCGCTGGCCAGATAACACGCCCAGATAAAGACCACTTCGCCGCGAAGGGCACAGGCTAAAGACCCGACGATCTTCTGCTCGCTCTTGGCAAGGTATAGATACCCGTATTCTCCAGGAACAACACCGCCCAGATCTTCGCTTTCCAGCCTGGCAACCAATTGTTTGGTCAGCTCAGTGCCCAACTCATCCTCATGGGCCTGTGTCCAGGCTGCCGCCAGAAAATCACGCAGCTCCTGCTTGTCGTCCTCCTGAAACAACGTGATCAGAGGCATTTGCGTTGTAGCTGATCCATGAGCCATGAGTTTCACATCCAATTCTAATTGCTAAGGGCAAACCACCCAACCCAGCGCTAGTTATCTGCAACAGAGGACCCGGAGGCGGCCAGACCAAACAACGTGCGATGCAAAGCCAGCTTTCCATCAATTGCCCGGTCAACACAAGCGCGGAAATATCCAGCCGGTCGTGCAATGCTTTCCGGATCGCGCAGGGCTTTCTCAACCGTGGTGATCAAAACCGCAGAAGCCGTATAATCGCCAACCCGTTTTCTCGCATCAAACCAGCCTTTTTGAGAGAGGCCAATCAGCAAACGCATGTCATCGGACGCGTCAATCAAACTGTTCCAGCTGGAAAGATCGAGCCCAATGGCAGCTTGAGTTTCTGCAGTTGCTGAACTGATCAACCCAAGGGAAACCTCAGACAGGAGAGGGGAGAACTGATCGCTTTCATGAGGATCAACATGTTCTGACCAGTTCAGACTTTCAGCTTTGCTCAGCTTTTGGCTTGTGGCACGAGTTTCGCTTTCTGGTTCCTTTTCAGGAGCCATTTCAAATCGGGTGTAACCTGATTTGCTTGTATTTATGTATGCGTCTTTAGACGCGTTCCGCTGTTGCTTACTTTTTTTCCAAGAGTCTTGAGAGGTTGTATCATTATATGGGGTGACATCGTTGTCTTCTGTGCATGACATTTCTGAGTTTCTATCAAAAAAAACATCATGTTCAGCAACATCAGTAGCCCCCTTTTCCGCGGTTGTTTCGCTCATATCAAAGCGAGCTACTAAAAGTTCATGAAGCATGGTCAATGCCTCAGCGCGGTCAACAACACCCATTGGCTGGTCCATCAGCTCATTGAATGCGGATGCTATCTCTGAGACTTCCAGTTCCTCAAGGCTGGCAAGACGGAACAGGTCTGCCATAGCTCTCGAAAGCCGGCTTATTGTACGCTTGGCTTCCTTTTCCTGGGCAAGACGGGCTGCAAACTCAGTACCAATCTGCTTTAGTTCAGTCAGACGTTGACGTGCCGGAGAGAAATCCAACCCATAGCCACGCTCAATCTGACGATCTTCACCAGCACGGTAGATGTAACGACGTCCCGTTGGGCTATCTTTGTAAGCAAGAACACCAGCTTCTACCAGCCTGCGTAACGAACGCACGACAGTACGAGAGGAGCGGCTGACATACTCAGCGAGTTTTTCATTAGAAATTGCGACAAGCGGACGGCGGTCCTGCGACCAGTCCTCTGCAGCCGTCAGGCCAATCAGAATATCGAGAATATGATAGGTGGTCCCATCAATTCCCAAAGCAGGCGCGGCCTTCTTCAAAGCCATTGCGACCTCTGATTTTGTCGTCTTCACAATGTCATTGGCCATCGCCAGTTTTTGACTGGCAACCATTGCCGGCGTCAGTTTTCTGAACGACGCCACTGAACCAACAGATTGCATAGCTACACCGTTCACCTACTAAGTCTAGTAGGTGTTCTTATGGGTCAGGACGCAAAACATCCTCCCCAAACTGAGGATAAACGGGACAAACTGGCGATTAGCATGCAGAAAGACGCTTCAACACCTTGGTGAAGGGTTGATTCGTACCGCGTCTCGAAGTAATTTGAAGATGCAAAAAAGGGTTACATCGAGCGCTATCGTTTGTTTGTACCCAAGGAATTTCGGTCTTGTTGATTGCCGTCAGCAGGACCGTTTTTCTTTGGAAGAGACGTAACTAGACCGTCATGCATCCTCCTTCAGAATTTCTTCTTCAAACTCATCCATCAGATCCGGCAGGCGGCGCTTCAAAAACGCGGCAAGTTCAGGCTGCTTTTTCGCATCCACCTGAAAGCTCAGCGCATTCGGACCATCCTTCATCAGGATCTGCTTGTCGCCAATCCAGCTCTTAGCGGCTGTGGCGATAGAACCAGTTGTGACTGCTGCCGTTGTCTCGGCAGACTTGCAGGCAGACAGGATCGCGCTGAAGCGCTCGTCACTTGCAGAAAGCTCAAAGTCAGCACTGATCATCACGGCATCAACACGGGCCTTGAATGGATCAGGCAACTGGCCGTGATTGAAATGACCAGCAAGCTCTTCCCATCTTGGACGCCCGATCTTTGGCGCAGGGCCAATCTCGCGGACAAATTCTTCTGGCAGCGCATTCATCAGCTTGAGCAGCTTGGATACGGTGGTCGCGTCCTTACCAATCGCCTTGGAAATGACCGTCTGCGGGAATGTCTTTGCCAGACGTGAAGCAAACAACGCTGTCTCGATGAAAGACAGGTTCTTCCGCTCATGGTTTTCCTGACCCTGAGCTATCAGAAGGGCTTCATCGGAAAGCTCTTTGATGATCCCGCGAACCGAGATGCCAAGGTCTTTACAGGCACGCCAACGACGGTGACCAAATGCGATCTGATAACGATCCGGCAGGTCCGGATGCGGGCGCACCAGAATAGGCACCTGTTGGCCGCTGGCAGAGATGGAGGCCTTGAGCTTCTCAAAATCCTCATCATTGGCCACGACCATACGGTCAGACACAAAGGATGGGTCAAGGTCTTCCGTGTTCAGCTCATGCGCGACACTGCCGTCCTCGATCATCTGGCGCAGCTTTTCGTTCTCCTTCTCCACGTTGGAGAAGGTGTTGCGCATTGACTTGATCGCCCCCGGAGAGACGCGTTGCTTCGTTGTCGCCGTCATGGACGGGGCAGGGCCGGGCGATTTCGCCAACTCAGCCGGATCAACACCGCCAAACATGGCACGCATCTTCTTGGAACGATCAGTTGCCTTGTTCATGGACGACCCCATACCTGTTTGATCAGTTGGAACACTTCCGTATTGGCTGCATCGACCGATTCAAGAGCACGATTGAGGGTATCGCGGGTCATGTTTCCGCGCTCAACCTCGTAAAGGCTCTTTTTTTCCAGTCCCGCATTGGCAATCGCTGTAGTCTCCACAATGGACGCCGCCAACACATCCTCACCAAAAAGACCTCGCAGAAGCGCTGCAACGTTCACCTGCGGCACATCATGGGGTGTATGGCGTGTCAGCAGGTAACGCACAAAATCGTGGCTCAGGGTGCCACCAGCCTCTTCAATCACCGCCAGCAGTTCTGAGGTCATGGAGAGGAACTGGTTCATGGACGACACGTCCAGCATCGCCGGATGCACGGTGATGACAATTCCGGTTGCTGCATAGAGCGCGCCAAGGGTGAGATACCCCAGCTGTGGCGGCGCATCGATAAGCACAACATCATAATCATCTTCCACCTCCTTCAGGACGGTCGCCATGCGGCGGAAGAACATGCCATCGCCGCGCGAAAGCCCCTGAGCAATTGCTTGCGGGGTTTCGTGCTCATATTCCATCAGTTCCAGGTTACCGGGGACAAGATCGAGTCCATCAAAGTAAGTTTTGCGGATAACATGGCTGAGTGGAACGCGCTCCTCGTCGTCATAACGAATCGCAGCATAAAGCGTCTGGTTCTCGTCAACATCGAACTCTGGCTGATACCCGAACATGGCAGACAAGGAGGCCTGCGGATCAAGGTCGATGGCGAGCACACGCAGGCCCTGAAGCGCAAGATAGTGCGCTAAATGGACAGTTGTGGTGGTCTTTGCAGAGCCGCCTTTGAAGTTGGCGACGGCCAGAACCTGCATCTTCTCGCCATGACGGCGGCGCGGGTCCAGACGCAGGGCATCTGCAGGGCGTTTTTCAGCCAGATAACGACGTAATTCGTTGATCTGAGGAAGGGTATAAATGCGTCTGCCGTTATCCAGCCTTTCGGGGATAACTGCTTCGCCGTTGAGTGAAAGCTGGCGCAAACTGGATTCGGCAACGCCGAGCAGGCCTGCAACCTCGCGCGAAGAGAACGTCTTCAGCTTCTTCATAGCTTCAGGCGGATACATCTTCTCCCTTAAGGATTGCAGTTGCCGTGACAACAAGTCAGAATGGCGTGCAATCTTCTCAGCAGAAGTTTCATCATGTTCAGCAGCGAGCAGCATATTGCCTCTTAACCTCTATGACGGTTTTGAAGTTCAGAGCGAAAATAATCCGTCACAGCGCATCCTTCTCCGTTTCAAAACGCGCGTCAATATCTTTATAGTTAACGAGTATTAACCAATATTAAGAGATCGTTAAGATTCTTTCCGTTGTCCTTGTACTGCGGAACCGGAGAACTACCAGATATTGCGTAAACCACCGATTTTACAGCAACATTTCCATAATAAGACAGAACAATCTTATTAAGAAACGTCACTTTCGCCAAGTCAACAAAAAAACCAGGGCATGACGGTTTATGTGCAAAAATCGATGAAATACCGATTTGACAGTTCGAACCTTCCTCTCAACCGGCAGTGTACACGTGAATCAGTCATAGATTCGCACTGAGTCGTAAAGCCCCCAAGTACACGCAAAAACCTAAACCATTAGAGCTTTCCCAAGTTCCGCAAGGCTTTGGCGAGAACCTGTCTTGTATGGTCCGGCCCAACCGGTTTCGTCCTGTTTTGTCCTGATTTCCAGCTGATCTTGGGGGGCCTGTGGTTTCCGCTGTCAAACTTCATCTTTATCGTGTGTCCAGTTCAAGCAATGAAGTGGTCTTTTCCAAAGGTGCCCTTCAAAAAATCGGCGCCACAACCGGTGAACACCTGTCCTTTAAAATAGGTGCCTGTCACCGATTTTCTGCCAAAACGGCAATCAACACCGAGCGCAGGTCAGCCCTTGGCCTGCCAGCAGATGTGTT
>NZ_LCWX01000142.1:0-12855 GCF_001431305.1 Pseudovibrio sp. POLY-S9 | reverse complement strand
TGACGAACTCGGCCTTGCGCTCATCGATGGCCTTTATGTTAAGCGGGACGGGGACACCATCCACATCGGCCCGACCATTGGCATCATGGGTGCGGGCAAGTTTGATCCTGAGCGCCGCCACCAGCAGGACATGCTGACATACGCTCAAACCTGCGGCTACATCGCCTTTCTGTTTTCGCCTGAAGATTACAACTGGGCTACAAACACAATCACCGGGGAGACCATGCCTGGCCACCGCCAGCCCGGTCTGCCCCTGCCCACCGCCATTTATAATCGCATTCACACCCGCGATGAAGAGCACAAACTGCGTGTGGAAGCGGTGAAGAACCGGATGCGCGCTCTGGGCTCTCACATCTACAATCCCGGCTTCTTTGATAAATGGGAGGTGCATGAGCACCTGATGTACGGGCAAAAGCTGCGCAAGTATCTGCCCGAAACCCACCGAGCACCGACACCACCGCTTTTAAAGAAGATTCTGGACCGCCATCACTCTGCTTATCTCAAACCCGTCGACGGGCGAGGGGGCAAACTGCTGATGCGCTTGTCCAGGCGCGATAAAGGCTACCGCTTGCAATGGTTGACCGATCTATCCTGCCCGCATGCGGATTTCATGCAGCTGGAAGACGCGTTTGAGTTCGCCTTCAGTCATACGTCACTGGACCAGTATCTGGTGCAGCAAAGTCTCGACTTTTCTTCGTTCGATGGCAGGTCTGTCGATTGCCGCGTTCAGATGCAAAAGGACATCAGCGGCACATGGCGCTGCTTGATGATCGGCCCAAGGGTCTGCGCGCACGGTTGTATCTCCTCCCACTTCAGCCAGGGTGCGGATGTGATTGATCCGGATGACTACTTCACCAACGCGTTTGGCAAGAAGGCCGAGGCGGTAAAAGCGGCTGTCGAGGAATGCGGTTTCGCCATTGCCCATCGTATGGACGACTATCACACCTCTCCAATCGGGGAACTGGGACTGGATATAGGTGTCGACAAAACCGGTTGTCCGAAGCTTCTCGAGATCAACGCCAAGCCCGGACGCATGATCTTTCTCGATCCGCGCCACGCAGAAGCAAGAGTTTCAACGCTGGAGGCCAGCATCGATTATGGCGCGTTTCTTTCCGGCTTTGGCGACGAGCCTGAGTGACAAGCGGCAAAACATATAGATGTCAGGAAGGTCTTAGCGCTCCGGTTACTTTGATTGCTGTTTGGCCTGTCAGGCTCTCACGTGTTGAGCAAAAACATACCGCATCTGTACTAAAACAACTCTTTGAGCATCTACGCGAGCAAGATCACGACGAGAGTTCAGTCGCATCTGGAGGTCACTGTGGCGCGGAAACTAAATGAATCCTCAGCAGTCATCGTCGGAGGCACATCCGGCATCGGATTTGCTTCTGCCAAAACACTCCTCCAATCCGGTCTTCAAAAACTCACCATTTGCGCACGGGACGTCACCAAGGGCCGCAATGCTCTGAGCAAACTTGCAGCAGAATTTCCCGGTGCCTATCTGCATTTTGTCCAATGCGACGCTTCAGACCCGGGTCGCACCGAAACCGCCATTACCCATGCGGAACTGGCTATGGGGCGAATCGATGTGCTGGTTAGTACCGGTGGCGGAGGCGTCATCCCCAGACCATTGCATGAGCTGAAACTGCAAGAGCTCATGCCCACAATCACCTCGCTCATGAGCAGTATCCTGCACCCAATTCATGCAGTTTATCCGGTCATGACGAAGCAACGCTGCGGTTCAATTATTTGTTTAACCTCGGATGTTTCCATAATCCCGACCTTTGGCAGCACAGCCGTCGGGTCTGCAACAGCAGGCATCTCCATGTTCTGCCGTGCCCTAGCGGTAGAAGCCAAACAGCATTGCATCCGGGTCAATTGTGTCAGCCCAAGTGTTGTACGTGGAACCCCTCTTTATGATAAGCTTCAAAGAGATCCTTTTGCTGCAAGCCTCATCTCAAAAGTCGAGCAGAACGCTCATCTGGGCGTCATCAAGCCCGACGAAGTAGCCGAAGCGATCAACTTCCTCGCCGGTCCGGGCTCTGCTAAAATAACAGGACAAATCATTAGCGTTTCCGGAGGAGGTACACCGATTTAGATTTTACAGGTCACCAGTCCTATGGAAAGTTTAGTACGCACTTTTACCCTTTCTGAAATGAGCGAAACCCCCGATTTCATTCCCACCATTGCCCATCGCATCTGGCAGACCTGGTGGCGAGACAAAGGCGTTTTGCAAGACGAGATCGAAGTCAAAGTCCGCGCAGCTCTTTGTCCTGAAGCTGTCCCCACCGCCTTTGTTGCCCACCGCGACGGAACATACCTTGGCAGCGCATTGCTGATTGAAAGCGACTTTGCCGCCCGTCCTCAACTGACACCATGGGTCGCCGCCGTGTGGACCGAGGAAGTTCATCGCCGCGAAGGTATTGGCACAGCCCTTGTTGCACGCATGGCCCAACTGGCGTTTGAAAACGGGTACTCACGTGTGTATCTGTGCGCCTCAGACGACAACACCCCGTTCTATGAGAAAATGGGCTGGCGCGTGCTTGAGTATCACGTCAAACAGTTGAACGTGCTGGCGCTGGATAAACCTGCCTCGTCATAAGCTGGGTCGGCGTAACACCAAGGCGTTTTTTAAAAGTCGAGCTCATATGTGCGTGGGAAGAAAACCCGCAGGCATAAGCAACTTGGCTGAGTGTGCTGTGTGGTGCGCCAAGAAGTTTGCGCGCCCGCGCCACGCGTCGCTCCACCACATAATCGTGGGGCGTTTTGCCAGTAGCGCCTTTGAACGCACGATTGAAAAAGCCCGCTGACAGATCCACACATGCTGCCAGATCAGACATGGACATCTGCCGTGCAAGGTGATCTTCGACAAACTCTTCCACTCGCTTCAGCCGCGTATCAGTCATAGACGCTGCGGATGGAGGATCTTCATAGGCGCCCGCCTGAACTTGCTCTACCACATCCAGCAGAGCATAGAGCTGAGCTTCAATTGCTAAGGTGTCCTGAGGCTCAGCTGCGAGAAGTGCATTGCGAAGATGAAAAGCAGCTTTGATCGCATCAGGCGAGATGGCATGGTTGAAGCGCATCTGTTCTCCGCGATCTGGCGGGAGTTCAGCTGGTATCGTAAAAGTCAGATACTCCCCACCGCGCTCGCTCTCCGAGGTGACATCGCATCCCCTCGGCACAAAGGCGAGGCTGTTGGGCCGAGTCCAGAAATCAACCCGGCGATCGCTGTCAAAAGAATGCGCCCCGCGCTGGCTTTCAAACGCAAACCCGATTGAGGCCTGCGCTGCCGTGTAGGCAACAGCATAGGCGCTGCTAGGCAACAACTGCAGCTTCCACTTGCTGATAATGTCCCGCGCTGAACTCATAGCCTCAGTTGCTTCAATAGGTTCATCTGATTTCCGACGCATTATCTATAAGCCGACTAACCCACGGCAAACAAGAGGACATTGGCCAAAGGCGTTTAGGTCAGTATTTTGAAAGCCATCATCGGCGTCAGGTTTTAAGCTCATGGCAAAGTGTTTTTAACTGCCAAAAGGAAATCGAATGCCGCTGTTTTCACTAGAGGATCTGGAAGCTGCCCACACCACGGTTAAGCAGTTTGTCCCCGAAACCCCGTGTTATGCATGGCCATTACTGAAAGAACGTAGTGGTGTTGATGTTTTCGTAAAGCATGAAAACCATACGCCAACAGGCTCGTTCAAGGCTCGTGGCGGGTTCACCTATGTGGATGCTTTGATGAAGTCTGCGCAAAAGCCCACTGGGCTGGTGACGGCGACGCGTGGCAATCATGGTCAGTCCGTTGCTCTTGGCGCGAGCCGAAATGGCATTCCCTCTTATATTGTTGTGCCCGAAGGAAACTCACTGGAAAAGAACGCTGCTATGCGCGCGTTTGGGGCCAATGTGATCATTGCGGGCAAGGATTTTGATGAAAGCCGCGTGGTTGCGCAGCAACTGCAGGAAAAGCACGGCTATCACATGGTGCCTCCGTTCCACGAGAACATCGTCAAAGGTGTCTCCACCTATGCGCTGGAGCTGTACCGTGCCGTTGCTGATCTGGATGTGGTTTATGTGCCGATTGGCATGGGCTCTGGCATATGCAGCCTGATCACGGTTCGCGATCTGCTCGGCCTGAAAACCAAGATCATTGGCGTGACCGCTAAAAACGCCGCTGCCTTTGCGCTGTCCTTTAAAGCTGGCAAGGCAATTCAGACGGACACAGCCAACACCTTCGCAGATGGGATGGCCTGCCGCGATCCGCAGGCACAACCGCTGGAGATCATCCTGAAAGGTGCGGAAGATGTGGTCAGCGTGAGCGAGGCGCAGATTGCTGAAGCAATGGCGGCCTACTACAAAGACACCCACAATCTGGCAGAAGGGGCAGGGGCTGCCCCACTTGCAGGCCTGATGGCAAACAAGCACAATTTGCAGGGTAAACGGGCAGGTGTGATCCTGACGGGTGGCAACATTGACCTGACCACCTTCCTGAGTGTGATGAACACCCAGTTACAGGCAACTGGTGAGCTTGCATCAGCCTAACAAAATAGGCCGGAGAGACGTGTTTGTTCTCTCCGGCCTATTTGATGAGTTAAGCCTGATCTTGCTGAGGCTTGAGCTCCGGCTCTTCCTCTTCAACTGGCGTGTCAAACGACAAGAACCGTTTGTTTGCCCAGGCAATACCAACCAGTGTTAGTCCAAGACCAATGAACGATGTTGCGCGGGCAAGACCATACAGACCCGACATGTCGATGAAGAACACTTTCAGGCAGGTGATAATGATGAACGCCAGTCCTGCCTGCCCAACTCGTTTACGTTGCTTCACAGAGGCAAACGCGATCAGCCCAACTGAGAAGATCAGCATCGCGACGGTGTAGCTGTAGAGTTCCTCCAGAACCACACCACGACCTGTCAACACAGGCCCCTGCCAGAAGGCGCGGATTTCCAACCCGACAAACATAACCAGCAAGACGCCCGCCAGACCGCGTGTCGCGTTTTGCAGGTAAGCCTCACGGGTCCAGAAGCGCTCAGTTGCCAGCAACAACGCCAGAGCAGGATACAGATAGGCAATTGAGAGGCTATCAATCGGGAAATAGCCGAAGACGTGGTCCCGAGCCAGTGGGTTGGCTAAAATCGCAACCAGACAGTTCAACACTGCAATGGCCCAGTACCAATGGAATAGTCCTCTTCTCAACTTGGCGAAGGAATTTGAGAAGCTCATCCGCTTCAGCTGAACGGAAACCTGAATTGCCAGAACAAAGGCATAGGACCCATGCATCACATACATGGGCATGTCGCCTTGATCGCGGTAGAACACCTGAAGCAAGGCGCAGAAGAACAGGGATAGGGCTGCCCAGACAGTCGTTTCAAACACAACTGCTTCGCTCTCATCCCCGCGCTGCTGGCCGCGCCACCAGCCAAATGCGCTGAGCGCGAGCACTGGCAGGAACAGCAGCGAAATGTCTCCGTAACCCGCTTCACCAAATCCGTCGATGTAACGCTGCGTGGTGAAGAAGACCATGCCACTCAGGTAAGCAAAGAACGCCTTTCGCGCTATGCTAAGCCCAAACAGATCTGAGATTTCAAGAACCACAACGGCTCCGATCATGAGAACCATCGGAAGCGTGATCTCGCCAAAGAAGTAGTAGGCAAATGGCAAGAATAGCAGGAAGGCAAGGGCAGCACTGCCCTCAGTCCCAAACTCAAACTTATGCGCTGACTTGCAGAGGTAGACCGCCACGCAAACTTGCAGAGCAAGCGCAAACAGGTAGCCAAAGGCTCCGATAGCGCTCAGCAGCTCTGGCGCGTGCAGGACCGTGTAGACGAAGTAGACCCCCGCGCCAAGCCCCGGCAAGGCGACGGCAGACCAGTTCCAGAACCACGCACGCGTGGAGGTTTGGCCACGTAACAAGCTGCCTCCTGTCACCGCTGTGATCGTAACAGCCAAAGTGGCAAGATAGAACAGCTTATCGTCTGGCACAGATTGCCAGGCCAGCGCCTTCGGCATCCACATCATCAACGCAAAGCCTGCAAGCAGTGCTGGTCCAATCAGGTCAAGGCTTTCCGCTTTACTCAAAAAGAACACATGGGCGACCAGCAAACCAGCAAACATCAGCGTCATAGGCCGTGCCAGACCCATGTCTTCACCCGCAAAGAACAACCCGGTCAGGAGCACAAGACCTGTCACGGCATAGCTTAGCAAAGCTGGATAGGTCTTCTTGTAGTCCCGAAATGTGTTGTCCAATGGCCAGCTGGAGATCGCTGCTTTCGGCGGAAAACCAAAGGCAGGCACCGTAATCGTCAGCGCCAGAATTGCGGCCAGCATGAGCGGTGTCAGTTGTTGTTCCGGCATCTGGATCTGCAACAGGAATACCCAGACGAAAACGGAAAGGACGCTGAGTGTGGAGAGCCAGATCCAGCGCTGCAAGCGTTCAACCGCAAAACTTGTTGCCAGCACCATCGCAAAATAGAGATAGAGCAGAGCGGACGGTTCTGACCCGCCCACCAGCAGCGGGGAGTAATAGGCCCCAAGAATACCAATGGTCGCGAGCACTGGCCCATAAAGAAGGCCACCACCAATCGCGAGCCAGGACACAAGCGCCAATCCGATGAAGGTGGTCGTTGGGCCAATCAACCCATAAAGCGAATAAGCGCCCACTGTGGCGCCAAATAGAGAGGCAAGACCACCACTGGCCGCCGCAACCAATGGGCCGAACGGATCAACATGCGCCTCTTTCTGCCGGAAGCGGAAGAACTCGGAGCCAGCAATCAGCAGGACACCAAAGGCCAGCGCACAGCTGATGCGCATGGCTGGTGAGAGGACGCCGTTCTCAATTCCGTATTGAACAAAGAAGATACCGCCGAAAGCAAGCGACAGGGCACCCAGCCAGACAACCCAGTTTTTGCGGACATTGTCGATAACGCTGCGGGCAACACCGGTAAACCACGCTTCAACCGGATCAGCCTTTGGCTGAGGTGGCGCAGATTGATGCGAGTCTGCCTTCTGATCAGATTTTGGAACGTCTTTCTGGGAGTTTTTCTGATCAAGCGTTTCACTGGCAGTTGATCTGTTCTGCTCTTCAGGCTTCGTTTCGTCATAGGCAGCAGCCCACTGATAAGCTAAAGCAGCGTGTTTTGCTGCCTCCCGTTTCCTGTCGCCGTTGAATTCTTCTTGGGAGGTCAGTCCGTCTGTAATAGGCGTTTCTGCTGGTTTGTTCTCTTCATTTTGCGCATCCACAGGTCTCATCCATGGCTTCTTCGCATAAGATGGCACAGTGGATTCACGAGATGTCGCTGGTTTTTCGGCACCAGTTGGAGCTGTTTGAGCAGTCCCCACATTTGGAGGCAGGCCCTGCAACTCAGCCATGCTCTTATGCAGCTCTTTCATCTGCGCATTCAAAAACGTGAGTTTGAGCGCAATATCTGAGAGGCGGTTGTAAAATGCGAATGCCACGCCAAGGAAAAGGGCGACGGCAACAATAATTATGAGTTCCATGAAAACCTGAGGAAGCAAGACTTAAAGAAAAAAGACTGCGGTAAACCTACACGCATTGCCCGTTAAGAGCCACGACAATTTTTCCTGTGCCTGACCTGCAGCTGCCTCAACTGGTCTCAGAAGCTTCAAACAAAAAACAGAGGACACCGCCGCGTCCTCTGCTTTCAAATTGTACTGTTGGGGGAACGGTACAATCAGGCCCTAAAGGCCAAGCTGTTCTTTTAGGCCACCAATGAATGTTGCATCATCCAGTGCTTTGCGGTTGTCGAGAAACTGGACGGCATCTGCCCCAGCACGATAGCGCAGGGTATCGGTGCCGTCCGTGACAGCAGTATAGATGACGTCAGCCACAACGCTTGGTGCGGAAGGCTGCATGCCCCCGTTCATGGCACCGAACAGCGCTTGCACAACACTCTGGTATTCCGTCATGCTCTCGTCATTGGTGAAGTCGAAAGAACGACCGGCGAAATCGGTGCTGATCATACCGGGTTCAACAATCTTCATCTTGATGCCAGCAGCCTCCAGTTCAAAGTGAAGCGCCTCTGAAATGCCTTCTACCGCAAACTTTGTGCCGTGATACAGCGCGCCGAGCGGGAAGGTCATCTGGCCGCCGATGGACGAAATGTTCACAATCGTACCGGATTTGTTGGCGCGAAGGTGGGGCAGGACACCTTTTGTCACGGCAATCAAGCCGATGACGTTGGTTTCAAACTGGCGGCGTACTTTCTCCATGGAGAAGGCTTCCAGCGGGCCATAAGCGCCATACCCGGCGTTGTTGAGCAGCACGTCAATTTTGCCAAAGCGCGTGATGCCCTCAGCAACAGCCGTTTCAATGGAAGCTTCATCCGTCACATCCAGACGGGTCACAAGAGTATTATCGAGCTGCGTCAGCTCCTCTTCCTTTTCGGGCTGGCGCATTGTTGCGATCACGTTCCAGCCTTTGTCGTGAAAGTACTGTGCGGTGACCTTGCCAATGCCAGAGGACGCGCCTGTGATGAGAATAGTGTTGGACATGAGAAACTCCTGAAACCTTACGCGAGATATCTTCCTTGGAAACTCGCTTGTTATTCTTCGTCTCTGTCAAACTAGGGATGCAGTTGGATCGGTTCAAAGCCATATCGCGCCAAATGACTCGCAAATGACGCCAAACTTAAAACTGTCAGGGTGCAGAACGAGAATGGACGGGATGCAGGGCAAAACATGAGGCCGGAACCACCAAGATCGGTACAACTGCTGAGGGCTGTTCGACCAATTACCAGCGGGCTGCGTTAACGGGTCGCAACTCCATTCCTGCTATTACAGGCTACAAAAAGCCACAGAGAAGTGGGTATTCTGGCTCAGCTGATTGGCAATGTCCTGAGGGACAAAAGAACAGACGAGATTTCTGCCACTGCCGCTGCCAGTATTTTGGAGCCGATTATGCAGAACGGACTGGAACACAGCACAACAACGCGTGAACTTCCTGTCTCCCAGCAGCCGGAGGTCGACTATGTGCGCGTCCGCTTTGCCGGAGACTCGGGCGACGGCATTCAGATGACGGGCACGCGGCTGGCTGAAAGTGCTGCCAGATTTGGCAATGACATTGCGACATTCCCGGATTTTCCGGCGGATATACGCGCCCCAAGCGGTACGATCTATGGTGTCTCAGCCTATTCCCTCAATATCGGCCACACCGAAGTGGACACGTTTGGTGATGAAACCGATGCGTTGGTGGCGCTGAACCCGGCAGCCTTGCGTAAGTATCTGGAAGGTGTGAAGCAGAACGGCCTGCTGATCATCGATATGGACGCCTTTACCGAGCGCGCCATCACCAAAGCAGGTTTTTCCGCCAATCCGTTGGAAGATGGGTCGCTCTCCAGCTTCCGCGTGCTGCCGCTGGAGATCACCAGCAACACAGAAAAAGCGCTGAAGGAAACCGGCCTTTCCGCCAAGGATGCGCGGCGCAGTAAGAACATGTGGACCCTTGGTCTGGTTCTATGGCTGTTCGAGCGCTCCACCGCAGATGTTGAGCATTGGATCGAGCAGAAGTTCCACAAAAAGCCTGATGTGGCCAAAGCCAATATCATGGCATTGCAGGCAGGGCACCTCTACGGAGAAGTCACCGATCTGCCGCCGGATGTTTCCCGCTACCGCATTCAACCAGCTCCATTGATGGAAGGCGAGTATCGCTCCATCAATGGCAACGAAGGCATGGCCTATGGCCTTTATGCTGGCGCCACCCTTGCTGATTTGGAACTGTTTTACGGCTCCTACCCAATCACGCCAGCATCACCATTGCTGCACACCGTGGCAAAGTTGAAGGAGCTAGGTGCGATTTCGTTTCAGGCGGAAGATGAAATTGCTGCCATCTGCGCTGCCATCGGAGCATCCTACGCCGGACATCTGGGCGTGACGGGCTCTTCCGGTCCCGGCATTGCGTTGAAGACAGAGGCCATTGGCCTTGCCATCATGACAGAGCTGCCACTGGTAATTGTCAACGTCCAGCGCGGCGGTCCTTCCACTGGCCTGCCAACCAAGACGGAACAGTCCGATCTTTTTCAGGCCATCTGGGGTCGCAACGGGGATGCCCCGCTGCCTGTCATCGCACCAGCCCATCCGGGTGAGTGCTTTGACATGGGTGTCGAAGCAGCTAAGTTGGCCACAAAGCACATGACACCACTCATGGTGCTCACTGATGGCTACATTGCCAACGCCAGTGCCCCATGGAAACTGCCAGACTTCAGTGATCCAGCCTATGCTCCATTCCCGGTCAAGAAAGCCACAGATCCAGAGGGTTTCCTGCCCTATGACCACGATCCTGACACCATGGCCCGCCCATGGGCTGTCCCGGGCACTGCTGACCTGATGCACCGCATTGGCGGGCTGGAGAAGCAGGCGGGCAGTGGCAACATCTCGTATGACGGCGAAAACCACCAGCTTATGACCCAGATCCGCGCCCAAAAGCTGGAGGCCATCGCGAAAAGCATTCCGCCGCAGCATGTGGAATCCGGAGAGGCCACAGGCAAACTGGCTTTGCTTGGCTGGGGTTCCAGTTGGGGGCCAATCCGCGTGGCGGCCCGCCGTGCAGAGCTGGAAGGCAAGTCCGTCTCCCACATTCACCTGCGCCACCTCTGGCCTTTGCCGCCTAATCTGGAGGAGCTGCTCTTGGGGTTTGATCGGGTGATCATTCCAGAAATGAACAACGGCCAATTGGCAACAGTGCTGCGCAGCCAGATGGATGTTCCGGTTGAGAGCGTTTCCTGCGTGAAGGGACGTCCATTCCTCGTCCGTGAGATCGCCAAAATCATTGAGGACGCGCTGGGAGTTTCATCATGACTGACCTGAAACCAAAAGATTTCGCCAGTTCTCTCGATGTTCGCTGGTGCCCGGGCTGCGGTGATTACGCTGTTTTGAAAAGCCTGCACAAGATGCTGGCAGATACAGGCGCAAAGCTGGAAGACACCCTGTGCGTTTCCGGCATCGGTTGCTCCTCCCGCTTGCCATACTACATGGCAACCTATGGCTTCCACACAATCCATGGACGTGCACCTGCAATTGCTTCCGGTGCAAAGCTTGCTAATCCTGAGCTGGATGTGTGGGTGTTCACGGGTGATGGTGACGGCCTGTCCATCGGCGGCAACCATCTGCTCCACGCGCTGCGCCGAAATCTCGATATGCAGATCGTGCTGTTCAACAACCAGATTTACGGCCTGACCAAAGGCCAGTACTCGCCAACCTCACAAAAGGGCATGCGCACGCCGAGTTCTCCGGGCGGTACAGTGGAAATGCCGCTCAACCCGGCTCGCTTTGCCATTGGGGCAGGCTCCAAGTTCATCGCACGCAGCATTGACACACAGGCCAAAGTGCTCGGCCCTATTTTGCAAGAGGCACGCGACTTTGACGGCACCGCCTTCGTGGAAGTGCTGCAGAACTGCGTGATCTTCAACGACGGTGTGTTTGATCACCTGAAAGATAAGAAGCAGGGACCGAACCACACCATCGTGGTGGAACATGGTCAGCCCATGGTGTTCGGTGTCAATAAAGACAAAGGCATCCGTGTAAAACCCGGCGGCTTTGGACTGGATATCGTTTCATTGGAAGAGGATGGCCTGACCGAAGCAGATCTGCTGGTTCATGACGAAACCAACCACGCACTGGCAGTTGCATTGGCTGAGCTGGGAGAGAAAGACGGCGAACCAACCGTCCTCGGCATCCTGTTTCGCGAACAAACCACCGAATTCGGCACCGCCAGCCGCATCGGCCTGCCAGAAAAGCCCTTGAGCATGGCCGAAAAACTCGACCGCCTTTCTGCAACCCTGCGCGCATCAGAAACATGGGATGTGGGCGAAGACGCTGCTTAATGCATCCTTCACAATCAAAGACAGTAAGAGCCTGCAAACATAACCGTTTGCGGGCTCTTGTCTTGACAGAGCGTGTTCCGCCTCCCACGTCTGCGATTAGAACAAGATGTAGGGATTAGGCATGACACTTGAACAGATCTGGCAGGAGTATCGTGCGGCGCTCAAAGCCTTTCTGCATTCAAAGCTGAGCAATCCGGCGGATGTAGATGACCTGTTGCAGGATATTTTGATCAAGACATTTGAAAAGCGCAGTGAGCTGAAAGACCAGACTGCGCTCAAATCCTGGCTGTTTCAGGTGGCCAACAACGCGATCATTGACCATTACCGCAAGAATGCCACGCGCAGTGACACCTCTGCAGCGGAAGATTGGCACAAACAAGACGCTGCCAGCATTGAGCAGGATCTGGCAGTTTGCATTCGCCCGTTCATTGCCTCTTTACCGGATGACAGCGCACAGCTTCTGACGCGCATTGATCTGGATGGCATCTCACAAAAGGAACTGGCCGCAGAAATGGGCATCAGCTACTCCACGTTGAAATCTCGCGTCCAGAAAAGTCGCAGTGAAATGCGTAAACTCTATGAAGACTGCTGCAAGATGACTTTGGACGCCAAAGGCCGTGTCGCAGATTATCAAGAAAAATCTGATAGTTGTAAAAATTGCTAGGGCGTATTCCGGAAAAGTGGACACCGGCTTTCCGATAAGAATACGCAGGCAAAAGTAAATCCAAACAGACCGTGAGCTTCCTAAAATCGGTCTGTCTTGGATTTCATTTCGTCTTTTTCCGTCCTCGCCCGTCTAACAAGCGAAACTAAATGAGGACACTAAGATGCTCAAAATCATTAGCTATAAAATCTGCCCCTTCGTCCAGCGTGTTACGGCCATGCTTGAAGCGAAGCAGATGCCTTACCAGATCGATTACATCAGGGCCTAGTGGGCACATAGCTGCATGTGTGGACGCCCCTGGAAATGCAAGCGGTTTTTCGTCAGATTGAGTGAATGCGGTCGAGTTCCTACGTGTGTCC
>NZ_LCWX01000141.1:0-200 GCF_001431305.1 Pseudovibrio sp. POLY-S9 | reverse complement strand
GGCTGTATATTCAGGGAGTATTCTTCGGTCAGATGGCATTGCAATCCAGGGGATCGCCGACCACTCGGAACCTAGCTCGCTGTGTTTTCAGCACGCACATTTAGGACAGCCTAATTCCAAAACGCAAAAAGCCCCCATGCGTTATGCATTGGGGGCTTTTTGTCTGATATGTTGTTCTGATTGTTTTGTAGAGATTTAGT
>NZ_LCWX01000140.1:0-826 GCF_001431305.1 Pseudovibrio sp. POLY-S9 | reverse complement strand
CTTTTGGCTCTGACTGAGAGGCTGACACATGAGCCCGCCAGATGTGCGGACGGTTTCAGGTCTTCTTTAATCTGCCATCACAATCAATTCTTGAACAAGAGGTTAAGGCGGTGGGCCTATACGGGGTGTGACTACGGGATCGGCACGGCGGCAATGCTGCGCTATGCCTTGTTGCTCACCCTTCGCCCCACGCTTTGCCGCTGCGCGCTACTTAAAACACGCCTGTGGCCTGCTTTATTAGGCTTGCAAATGGGTGCTATGCACCCGCTTTGAGAAAAGAAACGGAAGGAGTGGCTATCCTTGCCGAGTGACCAGATCGGGTGGAAGGTTGAGGGCAGTAGGGAAGGTCGCGGATCTCAACTTGAAGAGGGTGAATGTGGCTGAGTGAGAAATAACACCCTAAGTGATTTCGGAAGTTATTTTTTTGTCAGACATAATCGACCCTTAGAACAGTGTTTGGGCTCGTTGCACTTGAAAGCAAAAAACATTGAGTGCGTCCAACAAAAGTACGCAAACCACCACAGAACATTGAGGCGGGACCGTGAGGCAGGTCACAGAGGGAAGAAAAATGAGGAGGCCAAAATAGCAAAGAAGGATCGAGGCAAAGTCTCTGAAATTTAGGGCAGGGGTTTTTACTTCAGATCTGAAATGAGGGCTCAAACAGAGAAAGCCCAGGACATCTTCAGGCGATGAAATGAGCAAGGCAAGGGAAAGATCAAGCGGAAGGGAAGAATTTAAAAACAGCTTTTTAAGCGGGTAGCGAACTTAAGAGGTTCTAAGATCTGGAGTTGGATCGGGAGTTCTCAAGTTGGTTGCAATCTGAGCT
>NZ_LCWX01000139.1:0-436 GCF_001431305.1 Pseudovibrio sp. POLY-S9 | reverse complement strand
CATGTTTCACCTGTTTGGGCTTGAGTTAATCGGAGAAGTCGATGAGGAAGAGTTGGCCGCACCCAATTGGAAAGGCCATTGTCCCCCAGTAATCGTCGCCGCTAAAACCCGGACCGTGCTGATCGACATACTCGAACTCAACGCCAGTTATGCCGCTTTCCTGCTTCTTGAACTGCGATAGGTCGAAGCTGTTTGCGTGCACTATTCTTGGGTTGCTGATGTGGCCGGTGTCTCTCACAAGGGTTTGCTTGATCGTTTCAACAAGGCTCGCCTTTGCTTCTTGTAAGCGGGATTTGCTAGTTTCCTCGCTTTGCTTTTCAAGATACATGGCGTGATCTTCTGGCTCGCCAATCCAAGGTGTTGGCGCTGCAATGACGGCAACATCTGTGGTTTCCATAGAGCTGATGAAATGTTGATTGTGCTGCTTTGCCAGCCT
>NZ_LCWX01000138.1:42034-46763 GCF_001431305.1 Pseudovibrio sp. POLY-S9 | reverse complement strand
GGATGCACATGCAGCTGTTCGGCTTGCTGAGACCTGGCAAGAGCGCAGTGTTTCAGCGAACGAAATTACAGTTGCCGCTGAAAGCGATGCGAAGGATCTGGCAATTCCGGATAATGGAAGAGCTCTCCGCAGTACGATTTCTGTTGGTGAGGACATCGCACTTCAAAATGTTGAAGTTCTTCTGGACCTGCAGCACCAGCAACTCGGAGATCTTGAGATCATTCTTGTTGGACCGGACGGGACGGAAAGCATTTTGATCAACCGGCCTGGTGTTTCCTTGGAGGCAGGTAGCTCAGATCGTGGATATGGTAATTTCGATCAGACCTGGCTGACAACAAGCACAAATCATTGGGCAGGACAAAGTGCTGGTGACTGGACGCTGATCGTCAAGGATACTCAGAGCGGAAAGACTGGAACGCTGCAGAACTGGGAACTTCGTCTTTACGGTGATCAAGCTGCTAATAACAGCACTTATGTCTATACCAATGAGTTTGCAGTAATCGGCACAAGCGATCGCACTATCATTACAGACACTGAAGGTCTTGATATCATCAACACAAGTGCAGTGTCAGGTGATGTAGTGATTGACTTAAGTGGCACTCATCAGTCTTCCATTGCAGGCAAAAGCATCACCTTTAGCAGTGGGACTGTTATTGAGAATGCTTTCTCAGGCGATGGAAACGATAAGCTGTATGGGAATGCTTCAGCCAACACCCTTAGTGGTGGCAGAGGCAATGATGAGCTTTATGCTCATTTCGAAGAGACCACAGAAGAGGTTGCTGGCAACCGCGTTTACCTGCAGGGCGACAAGCAAGTACGCCAGCTTACTGGCGATGTCGACATCATCTCTATTGAGGATGCTCAAGAATTTTATGTATCGAGCACCAGTGTCGGGATCACCTCTTCGGGTGGAAAACTCGTGGCGATAGGCAGCAACCACTACGCCGGTTTTGATGTCAACAACGATCTTGTTGATCTGAGTTCTCTTACGTCCGTTTCATCATTTGAAGATCTGATCATAACAAACAAAATTACGCTTAATAACATCACCTGGGCTGGTATTGCGGCACCAGACGGCGGCATGATTTTGCTTGCAGGTGTCGATGCGGCTGATTTGACCAGTAACAACTTCATCTTTGCCAAAGGTTCTGCAGGGGACACTCTTTATGGTGGAGAGGGCGACGATAACCTCTTCAGCAGCTCTGGAAGCGACCACCTGGATGGTGGGGCTGGCAATGACCTTGCCATTTACGCGGATGGGAAAGACAACTACGCTATATCGATACTGAACAATAAAGTTCTGATTACAGATACACGTGACGGTACGAGTGATACCCTTGTCGATGTAGAGGTGCTTCAGTTCAATGGCATCAAATATCAAGTTACAGATCTCATCAACTTTAAGCCAGAAGTCGTAACAGTAAATCTTGGCAGCCTTGCTGAAGACAACTCACGGCTTATTACCCAGACAGAATTACTCTCACAAACAGTTGACATCAATGGTGACACACTAGCTATATCTTCTGTTGCTGTTGATCCGGCCTTCGGAACAATGACGGATCAAGGAAATCGATCTTGGCTATTTACACCTTCGGCCAACTTCCACGGTGAAAATGTTGAGATCAGTTTTGTTGTTTCAGATGGTGAGTTTGAAGTTCCAGCGAAAGCACTTCTGGATATAACTTCGGTAAATGATGCTCCAGAAGTAATCCTGGTCCCACCTACTCAAACAGCGTTGGAAGGCTCAACCTGGCAATATGTTCTTCCGGCAAACAGTTTTAACGATGCAGACGGTGATGACCTAGTCATCACAGTTGCTCTTGCTGATGGATCACCATTACCGGATTGGCTTGAGTTTGACACCCAAACTCAAGCATTTAACGGTATACCGCCAAAAGATGGTGTGTCTTCTCTAGACATAAAAGTAACGGCATCTGACGGCTCAATCTCAACATCGTTACCTTTGGTGTTACAGATAGAGGCTGCCAATAGCGCTCCATCTCTGTTCCAACCAATCTTGGATCAAAACACTGATGAAGATGAGGTTTGGACATTTACTCTGCCCGCTGACACGTTTGCTGACGCTGATGGTGACACACTGGCTTACTCAGTAACTCTGTCAGATGGTGGGGCGTTGCCAAGCTGGTTGACTTTTGATGCTAATATGCGAACGCTCTCTGGCACCCCTCCGCAGGAATTCAATGGACGTATATCTCTTCTTGTAACTGCTGATGATGGACTTGATACAACATCAACGGCGTTTGACTTAATTGTGGCATCAACAAACAATGCACCAGTATTAGTTCGGGAGCAGGCATTTAAGACACTGCAAAATCGGGAACGCATTATTGACACCAGCACGATAACCAAAGGGTTCAGGGAGGTTGATGGTGACGAACTGGTTCTGATGTCATTAGATTCTACCCAGCACGGAACAGCAGTTCTGACGGCTGATGGAAACATTGTGTTCACGCCCGAAGCTGATTATGTCGGCCCCGCTTCTATTACATATACAATATCAGATGGTCGTGGCGGTTCAGTATCTGCGATCTCCCTCATCACCGTTGCTGAACAAATTGATTTTGATCCTGATATTCTTGATGGATACAAAGGGACAGCAGGAGACGACAATATCCGAGGTGGATTTGATGACGATGCCATATTTGGCGACAAGGGCGACGATGTGCTCGATGGGGTCTTTGGAAAAGACACTTACTATTATCGCAAAGGTGATGGGAACGATGTAATCGACGATAACTTTGGCGATAGTACACTCGTCTTTACCGATCTCATGTCAGATGAGGTTGTCGTCTCACGGAGCAGAAGTAATGGACGAGATATTATCATTGAAATTTCTGAAACTAATGAAGCTATCACATTGATAAGTCCCCATAAACTCACTGTAAAATTTGCAGATAGAGAGACTTGGTCACCGGAAGATCTTTCGTACAGAGCTTGGATCAGAGGAACTGAGGAGGATGACGACATCAGAGGTACTACAACCGATGATACGCTCGATGGTGGGGCAGGTGATGATAAAATGGATGGATATCGCGGTGCAGATACATATCGTTACCAAAAAGGTGATGGAAACGATATAATTGACGATAACTTTGGTGAAAGCACCCTTGATTTCACTGACTTATACTCAGACCAAATTGTTGTTTCTCGAAATATTGAGAACTTTGCTGTAACCATTGACATTATTCCAACAGGAGAACAAGTAACTGTCAGCGGATTTACTAAATTTGGTGTTTCATTTGCAGACGGAGAAATTTGGACAACAAAAGATGTTTCAGAAAATACTTGGATTTTTGGAACTGATGGAGATGACTATTTGTCGAGCCGTTCACTGATTGGTGTCAACATGAATGGCGGAGCGGGAGATGATCGCTTAAGTGGCTCAGAAGGGCAAGACGTGTTCATTGGTGGGCGTGATGATGATACTCTGACCGGGCGAGGTGGCTCAGACAGCTTTGTTTTTGAGACTACAAGCTTCGGAAATGACACTATTTACGACTTTGTCGCAGGCGTTGGCGCTGAGGATGTCATTCGCTTCGACCTTGACGTCTTTGCGGATTTTAGTTCTGTTATTGCCGCGACCAGTGATGCTAGTGAAGGAGCTATCATCAGGTTGGATGAGAGTAACTCAATCACATTGATTGACGTTTCGACGGCTGACCTTCACGCGGATGATTTCCAATTTGTTTAGTCATCAGACTGAGAGCTCTAATCGTGCCCTGGAGATAATTCTCCAGGTCTTCTTTTTGCTTCAAGTGGATTTATTGCTCAAATTCAATATCTTACTCTCTTAAGTTAGCGCCTATGGAGCATGGCTCCCCTTAAACGTTCTTGGACAACTTGCTTTATAGCTGAGAAAGAATGTTCTCAGCAGAAGAGATCGTTGCTTCTCCCGGAGCTTCTTCAATATTCAGAGAAGCCAGCACGCCATCTTTCACGATCATGGAATAGCGCTTGGAGCGGATGCCCATTCCAAAGGCGCTTGCGTCAAGCTCAAGGCCAACTGCCTTGGTAAAATCAGCGCTGCCATCGGCGAGGAAGAGGATCTTGTCATCAGCGCGTGTGTCTCGCGCCCAGGCCCCCATGACAAACGCGTCGTTCACCGAAACAACAGCAATTGTTTCAACGCCTTTTGCTTTGATAGCTTCTGCATTGTCGATGAAACCCGGCAGGTGGTTCAGGTGGCAGGTTGGCGTGAAAGCACCAGGAACTGCGAACAGAACTACGGTTTTGCCGGCGAACAGCTCTTCACTGGTCGCATCCACTGGCCCGTCTGCACTCATGGTTTTGAATGTAACGCTTGGCAGTTTTTCGCCTACTTGAATGACCATGGAAAGTTCCCCCAATTTGCTTTTGCTGATCACAACATAACAGACATCTCAATCAGAGGTCTGTATCTAAAAAGAAACGGGCTTCAGTTGTAGCCGCGAGCTCTCTATTTCGCAAATACAACTAAAGCCCGTAAACAAACTTATTTCGAAGCACTGGCCTGAGGAACTGAAACGCTTTGCGTTTCCTCAAAAGCACCATCCTTAGTCACCAGTGTAAGGCGGAGCTCAATGTCGCTCACATCTTCTGGCAGTCCAATATAGGACATAGTCCAGTGTGCCCTACCTTTTTTCACAGAGGCCAGCTTGGGCACTCCATGATAAGAACCTACAGGCCCTTCAATGAAGAGCTCCGGCGATTTGTCCTTGGAGGAGACTTT
>NZ_LCWX01000138.1:18341-41938 GCF_001431305.1 Pseudovibrio sp. POLY-S9 | reverse complement strand
TGCGCGCTGATGTTTACAGTGCGGTCCTTGCCTTCTCCGGTGATTTTTATCTCTGGAAACAAGCTCGGCATGTCGCCTTGCGTAATTGGAACCTGCGCAAAGGCATCATTGACCAGTTTGTCGGCAACATCATCTTTCATCGTGGCCGCAGGAAAGACGAGAGAGACCTCGGCCTGTCCTGGGATACAAATGTCTTTGCAGATGCCAAAGGTCAGATTTGCATTCAAAATGGCCGGGCGTCCGTCATCCATGCGCTTAATCAGCAAAGGCAGCACCACCTTGTCTGAATATATCAGAGATGTGGAAAATCCGTCAGAGTAAGCCTTCGGCGCAGGGAACATCAGCTCCGCGCTAGCTATATTGACTGAATTAACAAAGCTGGCTTCTGTCGGAATACCGGCTTCACCTGGATATCTCCAGTATGTGTGCCAGCCTTCTTCAAGGCGAAATTCAATCCCGCCGCGATAGAGGCCATCGGTGTTAGGCTCGCTCGCACGTAAAAGGCGAACTGCACCGCCTTGAACAATAACCCATTCAGACACACTTGATGACAAGGCGCTTGAAACAGAGGCGGAGAGCACCGCAGCAGCGATGAGGGTCGATTTGAAGAATCTAGAAATCATAGAGTCTATTTAAACGGTCCCTTTTCAAATTCCCATTAAGATTGCCTCTCAGACAATCAATGATCCGTGAACAATCTCACCTTTTTTCCACTGATCATTGATCACCGGAAAAATCCGTGAGTACCTATAATATAATTGCCTCTACACTGAACTGAGGCAATCCGTTTGAAGCATGAGGAGAGCGCCCCCAACATGTCTGGTGAAAAACCGGGTTACATTGACGGACAATATCTCATTGCCATGCCCACTATGGAGGATGGTCGTTTTGCCCATTCCGTCATCTACGTGTGTGCTCACTCTGAAGAGGGAGCGATGGGGATTGTGCTCAATCAGCCGGCCCCTAACATCACATTTGGGCAACTTTTGGGTCAACTGAATATCGTCGAAGACGAAAATGAAGATCCATTGGCAATCGATATTTCTGAACGCAAAGTCTATCGCGGTGGGCCAGTTGATGCTGGTCGCGGATTTGTCCTTCATTCAGATGACTATTTTCTGGAGGAGACGAGCCTCAAGATTGAAGACGGCGTTGTCCTAACCGCCACGGTCGAAGTTTTGCGCGCCATCGCAGCAGGCAAAGGCCCTAAGAAGTCATTGTTGGCATTGGGTTACGCTGGCTGGGCACCCGGTCAGCTTGAAACGGAATTACAGGCAAATGGTTGGCTGACATGTCAAACAGATCCCTCATTGATCTTTGAGGGAGAGGGCGATCAAAAGTGGCACAACGCGCTTGATATTCTTGGTATTGATCCCGGGATGTTGTCCAGCGACATTGGCCACGCATGATCTTACGTGCCTAAACGAGATTTCGCCGTGCAACTTCCTACAATTTCTGCTATTTCCCTGTGCGCACTTGAAACGCAAATGCGACAGTTTTGGGAATCTAATTTCAGATTCCAGCTAAAAACCTGATAGATACCAATGGGGTATGGCACTAAAATGCCCTGATTCAGGTTGAGCGAGAAGGGATGTAACGGTGAGATATGTAAGTACGCGCGGCGATGCACCAGAACTCAACTTTTCTGAGGTGCTGCTCACGGGGTTGGCACGCGACGGCGGTTTGTATCTACCAAAAGAGTTCCCGCAATTATCTACTGAGGAAATTTCAGGATTTGCTGGAAAGCCCTACAGCGAAGTCGCTCTCAAGGTCATCGCCCCATTCGTTGGCGACTCCATTCCGCATGACGACCTGAAAAAAATGATCGACGAAGCCTATGCCAGCTTCTCGCATAAGGCTGTCACGCCGCTCATCCAAACTGCTCCCAACACTTACGTACTGGAACTCTTCCACGGCCCGACCCTTGCATTCAAAGATGTGGCAATGCAGCTACTCGGTCGCTTGATGGATTATGTGCTAGCTCAAAAAGGTGCACGTGCAACCATCGTTGGCGCTACTTCAGGCGACACGGGCGGTGCTGCGATTGAAGCATTCCGTGGTCGTGAGCGCACAGACGTCTTCATTCTGTTCCCTGAAGGGCGTGTCTCGCCTGTTCAACAGCGCCAGATGACCACCTCCAAGGAAGACAACATTCATGCCCTCGCAGTCAAAGGCAACTTTGATGATTGTCAGGGCATCCTGAAAGATCTCTTCAACGACTTCTCCTTCCGCGAGCGCGTGGGCCTGTCTGGTGTAAACTCCATCAACTGGGCACGCATTGTGGCTCAGGTGGTGTATTACTTCACCTCCGCAGTGTCTCTGGGTGCTCCACATCGCAAAGTGTCCTTCACAGTGCCGACTGGCAACTTTGGTGACGTGTTTGCAGGTTATGTGGCAGCTCAGATGGGGCTGCCAGTTGAGAAGCTGGTGATCGCGACCAACACCAACGATATTCTGGCCCGTACTCTGGACACAGGCCGCTATGAAATGCGCGGTGTTGTGGCGACCACTGCACCGTCCATGGACATTCAGGTGTCGTCCAACTTCGAGCGTCTGCTGTTTGCTGCAAATGGCGAAGACAGTGCAACTGTTAAAGCTCAGATGGACAGCCTCAAACAGTCCGGTGGCTTCACTCTCTCGGAAAAAACCCTAGGTTTTATCAAAGAGAAGTTCTCAGCAGGTCGCGCAAGCGAAGAAGAAACAGCTCAGACCATCACTGATACTCTTAAGGAAAGTGGTTATCTGCTTGACCCGCATACTGCGGTCGCGATCCATGTCTCCAAAGAGCACAATGATGGTGTTACCCCGATGATCGTGCTGTCGACAGCACACCCGGCAAAATTCCCAGCGGCAGTGGAAAGTGCATCAGGTATTCATCCTGACCTGCCAGCTCATCTTGCTGACCTGATGGAACGTGAAGAGAAGTTTTCCGTTCTGCCAGCAGATGCGCAGGAAATTGCGAAATTCGTTGAAGGCAATGCACGTGCCGTGAAAGCAGGCGTTTAATGGCGGTCAAACTAACAAAATTAGAAAATGGCCTGACTGTAGTTACTGATCAAATGGAATACCTCAAGACAACAGCTCTTGGGGTATGGGTAAAAGCTGGTTCTCGCTCTGAAGGCGAGCATGAAAACGGCATCACCCACCTTCTGGAGCACATGGCATTCAAGGGCACCAGCAAGCGCAATGCCCGCGAAATTGCAGAGGAAATCGAAGCCGTTGGCGGCGAGATGAATGCCTCCACAAGTGTTGAGCATACAAATTACTATGTGCGCACCTTGGCAGATGATGCGCCTTTGGGGTTGGATATTCTCTCCGACATCCTTCAGGATTCAATCATTGACCCTGAAGAGCTTGCTCGCGAAAAACACGTAATCCTTCAAGAAATTGGCGCAGCACAAGACATGCCTGATGACCAGGTATTTGATGTGCTTCTGGAAACCGCATGGCCGGACCAGCCACTCGGTCGTCCAATTCTTGGTACGCCTGAAACTGTCACCGGCTTTTCTGCGGATGCCATCCGCCAGTACGTCGCACGCAAGTACACAGCATCCGATATGGTGCTTGCTGCTGCTGGTGCAGTCGATCATGAAGCGCTCGTAGAATTGGCTGAAGCCAGCTTCTCAAAGCTGTCGAATGCAGCGCCGGATGAAGACTATGTGGCAAAGTATGTCGGCGGTGAAGGCTCCATTGAACGTGAACTGCAGGAGTTGCAGGTCATCCTCGGTTTTGAAGGCCTGCCATACGAACATGAAGACTACTATGCTGTGCAGGTGCTTGCCTCGATCCTCGGTGGCGGCATGTCATCGCGCCTCTTCCAGGAAGTGCGCGAAAAGCGCGGTCTATGCTATTCTGTCTATGCCTTCCATTGGGCGTTTGCGGATACCGGCTTCTTTGGTGTTCATGCCGCAACCGGACCAGAAGATGCCGCAGAACTGACCGAAGTGCTGGTGGAACAGCTGAAAGAAATTGCCAAGGGCGTGACCGAAAAGGAAGTGTCCCGCGCCAAAGCGCAGCTGCGATCCGGATTGCTGATGGCATTGGAAAGCCCGGCAGCACGTGCAGGCCAGATCGCCCGTCAGGTGATGATCTACGGTCATCCCGTCGCGCTGGAAGAACTGGAACGCCGCCTCAATGTTGTGTCCGCTGACCGTGTGCAGATCTTGGCAGAAAGGCTGTTTGCCTCTGACAACCCTACCTATGTGAAGGTTGGACCAAAGGCACCTATGCTAAATTATGCTGAGCTAAAAGAGCGTTTGGCAGGGATCAAAGCATAAGCCTATTGCAATTCAGGTAATGCTTTTTGCATAATGGAGCTCTGATTAAGAGGGGAGAGAAGCTGTGTCATTTTTCAAAACAAGCACATCTCCCCAATCTCTTGCGACATTAACCACAGGCCGTCTGTATTTACGTGCGCCATCCATGGCGGATTACGCGCAGTGGTCTGATCTGCGAGCTCAAAGCAGAGCCTTCCTGCAGCCGTGGGAACCCACGTGGCCGGCAGATGATCTGACAAAAGCTGCCTTCCGAAAACGCATCCGGCGTTACAATCGCAACATCCGCGAAGGCTCTCACTACCCGTTTTTTCTGTTCAACCGGGATACCGACGAGTTGATAGGTGGTTTGAACCTTTCCAACGTCCGTCGTGGTGTCGCACAGGCAACCTCGCTTGGGTACTGGATGGGAGCTTCCTTTGCCGGCAATGGCTTTATGAAAGAGGCCGTTCAGCGCGTCTGTTGTTTCTGCTTCGATGATTTACACTTGCACCGGATCGAAGCAGCCTGTCTGCCTTCAAATGAGGTCTCCAGAGCGCTCTTAATGAAGGTTGGATTCTCTGAACTGGGCTTTGCACCCTCGTATTTATTCATAAACGGAATGTGGCAAGACCATATTTTGTTTGGCAAAATCCGGGATTCCGCACCTATACCAGCCAAAGTCCTGCCACAATCAGAGGCAGATGGGGATAAATTGCCTGTAACACATGCTTGAACCATGAAACTGGCGCCTTGACGATGTAATGATCTTGGCAAGGAATTCAGTTAATTTTTCGTTATCGTGGAGAAGCCGGTGTCAGGGACTTATTGTCAGCGCATGCAGAACGTTATTCAGGCTGTTCTGTCAAGCGCTCTCCTGCTCATTGTGGTTGCGTCACAAGCCTTGGCTTTGGAGGCGATTGTCGTCCCCAAGGATGTTGATGCACTCGATCTGACCAGCTCCGTCGATATCTACCCCAACACCAGCAAAAGCATTCAGGTTTCCACCGCTCCAGACTCAGATGGCATCGTCAGACGCATCGAAGTGCGCTCCATTGACGATACTGCCAGCTCTTGGGCTGTGTTCGCGCTCTCTAATCCGGGGGAGGAGCAGATCGACCGCCTGCTTGTTGCACCTTACTACAAGATGACTGGCGGCGGTGTACTGGTGCCGGACCTTGGTCAGCGCCGCATCGTGTCTTTGACACCTAGTCAGGGCATCCCACCAATTCGCGAGCGCAGCACGGAAGCAGATATTTACCGTATCACGCTGGATCCGGGTGCGAATGTGACCTTCATCGCGGAGGTCAACACCCCAAGCCTGCCGGAACTCCGCCTCTGGAAACCAGAAGCTTACAAAGACAACATCAACGCTTACACGCTTTACCGCGGTATCGTACTCGGTATTGCTGGCCTCTTGGCGCTGTTCCTCACTATCTTGTTTGTGGTGAAGGGAACTGTTCTCTTCCCGGCAACTGCAGCTCTGGCGTGGGCTGTTCTTGTTTATTTATGTATCGACTTCGGCTTTTGGAATCTCGTCTTCGGGCGAACGCTGGGGGATGATCAGCTCTATCGAGCGGTGGCGGAAATCAGTCTCACAGCCGCGCTTGTGGTCTTCCTTTACGCCTATCTCGGCCTCAGCCGCTGGCACATCCATTATACGCACCTTGCAATCGGCTTGTTCATCACTGTGCTCAGCTTGTTTGGCTTAGCGCTTTGGGATCCAACCATTGCAGCTGGTATCTCCCGTATCCTGATGGGTGGTGTGGCAATCGCTGGCTTCGGTGTCATCCTGATGCTCACCGTTCGTGGGTTCGAACGCGCGATTATGCTGCTGCCGACATGGTTCCTGTTCCTCGCATGGCTGTTCGCTGCGTGGATGGCAACCACAGGCATGTTGCAAAGTGATCTGGTGCAGCCAGCGCTGGCAGGTGGCCTCGTTCTCTTCGTTCTGCTGCTCGGTTTTACCGTCATGCAGCATGCCTTTGCAGGGTCTGGTCTCTCCCACAGTGTGATGAGTGATGTCGAACGCCGGGCTCTGGCGCTGACAGGCTCCGGCGACATCATCTGGGACTGGGACGTCGACCGCGACAAAATCCACACCAGCGGTGGCCTGGAAGAAGCTCTGGGCATCAAGCCAGGTCTTCTGGATGGTCCAGCCCGCCTCTGGCTCGAAATTCTGCACCCGCAGGACCGTGACTTGTTCCGCGACACATTGGACGCCGTGATTGACCATCGCCGTGGACGCGTTAATCAAGCGTTCCGCCTCCGTGGTGAAGATGGTCATTACCGCTGGTTCAAAATGCGCGCCCGTCCGGTGCTCGGCTCTGATGGTGAAGTGATCCGCTGCGTTGGTACGCTGCTGGACATCACCTCTCAGAAAACCGCTGAAGAGCGCCTGATGCATGATGCCGTGCACGACAACCTGACCGGCCTGCCAAACCGCGAACTGTTTATGGACCGCCTCGTTGCTGCGCTCGCTCGTTCCAGAGCAGAAGGCAATGGCAACCCGACTGTCATCTTGATTGATCTTGACCGCTTCAAGCAGGTCAACGACAGCATCGGTCAGACAGCTGGCGATTCCATGCTGCTCACCGCTGCACGCCGCCTCTCTCGTCTGATTAAACCGCAGGATTCTCTGTCTCGCATTTCTGCAGATACCTTCGCAGTGCTGATGATCTCCGAGCAGGACGCAACACGCATCGCATCCTTTGCAGATGAGCTGCGCAAATCTCTGCGCACACCAGTCACCTTCGGTGATCAGGAAGTGTTTCTGACAGCATCCATCGGCGCTTCCATCTTTGATGGTGGTCCTGAAAAGGCAACCGACCTGATGCGCGACGCGGAGATCGCACTCAACCACGCCAAGCGCCTTGGCGGTGACCGCATCGAGATCTTCCGCCCAACGCTGAAGCCAGTGGCAAGCAACACGCTCGCGTTGGACAACGATCTACGTTCTGCTCTTGAAAAAGACGAGATCAAGGTTTTCTTCCAGCCAATCGTACGTCTGTCTGACAAGACGACTGCGGGCTTCGAAGCACTGGCGCGCTGGGAACATCCAAGCCGCGGCCTGATCCCACCATCTGAGTTCATTCCGGTTGCTGAACAAAGCGGCCTGATCAACGAGCTTGGCCTGCGTGTGATGGAGAAGGGGGCTCGTCAGCTTGCACAATGGCAGCGCGAGTTCAAACACGCACTACCATTGTTTGTCTCCGTCAACATCTCTTCTCGCCAGCTGTTGAAGCCGGACCTCATTAACGATGTGAAAGCAGTTCTGGCACGCACAGCGCTGACACCGGGCTCTTTGAAACTGGAGCTGACTGAATCTTTGGTCATGCAGAATCCGGAATTCTCCGTGCAGGTTCTTGAGCGCCTGAAAGGTCTGGGCGCTGGTCTGTCTCTGGATGATTTCGGTACAGGCTACTCATCCCTGAGCTACCTCCAGCGCTTCCAGTTCGACACCATCAAGATCGATCAGTCCTTCGTCCGTCCTAACGGCCAAAGCGCTCGTCCGGTCATCCTGCGTACCATCGTAGCGCTGGGGCATGACCTTGGTATGGAAGTGGTTGCGGAAGGTGCTGAGACTGAGTCAGATGCACTGGAGCTGTTCCAGCTTGGTTGCGAATACGTGCAGGGCTTCCACTTCGGTCAGCCAATGCGTGCTGCTGAAGCAGGCCGCATGCTCAAAGAGCAGTTCGCCCAGCAGGGCCGCAACAACCAAAGCTGATACGAGCAGGTAAGTTAGAAAGGCCACATGGTTGCAATGGAAAATTGTAACCATGCGGCCTTCGCAGCAGCGCTGGATAAAAATTGATCTATCTCCGCCAAGTTTCCACTGAATAACTCTGGCGATGACATACTCGAGGCAATTTTCTAAGAGCATCTGTTCGGGCTCTCTTTTCCCTATCTGAGATTATTAGCTGCATGTTTTGTTTTGGTAATGCGTGTCGAAAACTACACGTCGCTTTGGGTTTATTTCTGGTTTCATCCGGTACCCTAACACCGGCAAGTGCCACGCCATCGCTGGTGTTGAACCTCGACACTCAAAAAGTCCTGTACGCTGAGGATGCCGGCGATCCATGGTATCCCGCTTCTACAACCAAGTTGATGACTGCACTCGTAACCTTTGAGGCTCTTGCCAACAGAGAAGTCGACCTTGAAACGTCAGTGGTGATGTCGCCTTGGGCGATGAGGCAGGACTCATTGAAGTCCGGCCTAAAGGTTGGAAGTGTTATGACACTGCAGGATGCGCTTTATGCAGTGCTCGTTGGATCAGCCAATGATGTCGCAGTGGCGCTGGCTGAAAGTGTTGCGGGGAGTGAAGATGCATTCGCGCAACGCATGAATGCCACCGCGCAACGTCTTGGAATGACCGCAAGCCACTTTGTTAATGCCAACGGCTTGTTCGAACGCTCTCAGCAAACAACCGCACGAGATCTGGCCATTTTGGCGAGCGAAGTTTATCTGCGCTTCCCTCAATACCGGGACGTGTTCGCCACATCAAAAGTGCTCATTGATGGTGCCGAAATCAAATCTTACAATGAGTTGCTGACACGACTGCCGGGCACAGTTGGCATGAAGACAGGTTTTGTCTGTTCATCTGGCCGTAATATCGTTGCACTTACAGATCGTGGTGGGCAACGTTTTATGGCTGTCGTTCTTGGCGCGACGACGGGGCGGGAGCGCAGCGAAAGAGCAGCTAAACTCCTGACTGAGGCAATGACTGGTGAACTGACACCCAATGGTTTGCAACTGAATGAAATTGCTAACGATCTGCATCGTCAACCTGAAAATATGCGCAAACGGGTGTGTAGCAGCCAAAGTGCAACCTATGAGGCGCAGCAAAACAAGCGCTATCCGATGGGGATCGGCAGAAACAAGAGTTACCTGAAGGCGGCGGTGAAGCACAAAAGCCATAGCATCCGCACTTGGAAGGCTGCTGTGGGTTTTAGCGGCCCGCTACCCTATCCAAAGCCGAAGTAACCGGCAGCAATGCCTTTCACATGTCAGAGTTTGGCAGGCTTGGAAGTGAACTTGATACCGGCTTCTTCGCAATGCAGCCAGACGACCTTGCCGCTGAAGGAAAGTTTGCGGGCTGGTACCTGAATTTTCACCGTGTCACCGGACGCGAGCTTTCCGGTATTGATCAGCAGCCGACAACCACCGTTGCTGATGTCCTCAATCACGCAGGATCGGTTGAAATTATCTGTAAGCAGAACAGCAGGCCAATGACAGGCATGCCGTTTATAGTCCCGGTTTTCTATTTCTAAAAGTTTCGGACGAGGTATCATGAGACCGCCGGCCCTTACATCAATATGCGATAACTAGAATCATTAGTTTGGAAAACTGATATACGCATTATCAATTATATATTGCGCAGATGTTAACGTGCGAGCGGCCTATCGTCTCAGTCTAAGCTATTCATATCATGAAGGAAAATGAGAAAATTCGGCTCTAAATATGTTGAGCGTACAGGTTGACTGTAACCTGCGGGAAGCACTACGTAAATTTGAGGCTGTAACCATCAAGTGGATTGTGAAAGGGAAGAGCTGTTCTATTTTCCAGAAATAATCGTCAATTCACAGTCGCCAACAGAAACCTCAAGCGGTGTGCCGCCAAATGGCTCTCCGTCGATTTGAACAGCTGCCGCACGATAAGCATCTATGCGGGCAGTTCTGATTGCCTTGCACTCAACATTACGGGATTTTGCGACGCTGCCAGTAAGTAAGCGGCATGCGTATTTGAAGAGCGCCCACACCCCGTCCTCTTTGAAGACCAGTAGATGCAGTCTCTTCTCCAGAATGGACGCATCAGGCACCACGAGGTGTTTACCAGCGTAGTAGCGGCCATTGGTGATCAAGGCCATAGCGCACTGCAGCTCTTCATCGTCAGCCCGCACTTTAAAGCTGCCTTTGCGGCGCGAAAATGCAAGCTGAGCCGCAATGAAGAGATAAGCAAACCGACCGTAACGTCGCTTCAGACGCAGAGGTACAACATGCACCACTTCAGCATCAAAGCCGGTTGACGTGGAAAGGAAGAAAGGGCGTCCATTGGCAAACCCATTGTGCAGTTTCTTCGTCTTGCCTGCGATGATGGTCTTGGCAATCTCTTGCGGCGTACTCGGCACACTCAGTTCATGAGCAAGTACATTTGCGGTGCCTAGAGGAATAATCGCCAGATGCGGCTTCATTCCGCGTCCCAGCAAAGCAGAAGCAGCCTCACTCACAGAGGCATCCCCACCAGCAACAGCGAGAATATCCGTGCTTAGGTCAGGGTCCGTGCAAGTTTCAGCAATCTCGCTTGCACGGCTGGTGAGTTTTAGCTCCACCTTCATCCCGGCGTCTTCAAGGCATTGCACAATCTCTGTGATGTTTTGAAAACGGAAAGATGTCGCGGTCGGATTAGCAAGAATCAGCACACGCTTGGCTTTGCGTGATTTCTTTTTCGCCTCTTCCGGCCGAGAGTGGGGAAGCTGGTTTTCCATAAACCTGACCTTGCCTTCCCGACTTACTTGGATTTCTGAAAGGGTTTCATACCCTTGCGGGCAAGCTCATCAGCACGTTCGTTTTCTTCGTGCCCGGCATGACCTTTGATCCAGTGCCACGCAACATCATGCCGTTGTGCTGCCGTATCCAGCAGTTGCCATAAATCAGCGTTTTTAACGGGTGAGTTGGAAGCAGTCCGCCAGCCCTTGCGCTTCCAGTTATGCATCCACTGCGTAATGCCGTTTTTTACATAGGAACTGTCGGTATAAAGATCGACGGCACAAGAGCGCTTCAGGGAATCAAGAGCCTGAATGGCTGCCATCAACTCCATGCGATTGTTGGTCGTATCAGGCTCGCCGCCGCACAATTCTTTCTCATGCTCGCCAAAGCGCAGCAGCACGCCCCAGCCGCCAGGTCCGGGGTTGCCGGAGCAAGCTCCATCAGTCCATGTCTCAACACGTTTGGTATCGGTCATTTATCCAGCCCGTATGCACTCGCATTGGATACGCCACGATGGAACCTGAGTTTGTGCAGGTATTCAAGTGGATCTTTCGGAACAACAAGCGCGCCTTCCGGCACAGACAGCCAGTCGTAAAGACGGGTCAGCAGGAAGCGCAGCGCTGCACCACGACACAGCAAAGGCAGGTTGTCGAACTCAAGCTCGCTGAACGGGCGCACACTGCGATAACCTTCCAGCAATGCCCGTGCTTTCGTGACATTGAACATGCCATCCGGCTCAAAGCACCAGGCATTGATGCAGATTGCCACGTCATAGGCAAAGGCATCATTACAAGCAAAGTAGAAGTCGATCAGACCGGAAAGTTCTTTGCCCAGATAAAACACATTGTCCGGGAAAAGATCGGCATGAATAACACCGTTTGGCAGTTCTTTCGGCCACAGCGCCTGCAGTTCATCCAGTTCCGCAGTCAACTCTTCTGCAAGGCCAACCTTCACTTCATGCGCACGCTCACGGCTGGCATCCAGCAAAGGAGCCCAACCATCAACACTCAGAGAGTTTGGTCGTTTGATCTCAAAGTCAGCGCCTGCCAGATGCATCCGCGCCATGCCTTTACCCAGCTCAGCGCAATGCACCAGTTGAGGCTTACGAACCCACATACCATCAAGGAATGTAACCATGGCTGCAGGACGTCCCGCAAGCTCGCCAAGCATCTGCCCGTCACGGTCAATAAGCGGAGTAGGGCAGTTCAGGCCATTATTGGCAAGATGCTGCATCAGTCCCAGAAAAAACGGCAAATCATCAGGATTAACGCGTTTTTCGTAGAGCGTCAGGATGTAATAGCCCGTCTCCGTATGAACCAGATAGTTGGAGTTCTCGACACCTTCAGCAATGCCCTTATAAGAGAGCAAATTGCCAATGTTGAAACGGTCGATGAAAGCGCCCAGCTCTTCATCGGAAACATCGGTATATACAGCCATAACTATTCAGCCGGACTTGTTCCGCTAGGCGCGGCAGCGGTCCGTAACTCTTTCGGTAGATTGAATGAAATGTCTTCTTCAGCAGTTGTAACGGTTTCCAGTGTCACATCATAATGCTCACGGAAGGACTCAACAATTTCTTCAACAAGGATTTCAGGGGCAGATGCACCGGCGGTGATGCCGATTGTATTTGCACCTTCAAAATCATCCCAGAAGATCTCGGAGGCTCGCTGAATGAGGAAAGCCTTGTCACAACCTGCTCTCTCACCAACTTCGCGCAGGCGCTTGGAGTTGGAGGAGTTTGGTGCACCAACAACAATCATGGCATCGCACTTCGGTGCAATTTCCTTCACAGCATGCTGGCGATTGGTTGTTGCATAGCAGATGTCATCCTTGTGCGGCTTCGCAATGGTCGGGAAGCGTTCTTCAAGAATTTTGACAATCTCTTCTGTGTCATCAACAGAAAGAGTCGTCTGAGAAATCCACGCCAATTGCCGGTCGGTCTTCGGTTTAAACTGGCGAGCATCCTCTGCTGTCTCAATAAGGGAGACACGTCCACGCGGCAGCTGACCCATGGTGCCAACAACTTCCGGATGGCCTTTATGACCGATCAGCAGAATTTCGCGCTCACGCCTGTCATGCAAAATAGCTTCTTTGTGCACCTTGGAAACCAGCGGACAGGTTGCATCAAGGAAGAACAGATTACGCAGTCGCGCAGCCTCTGGCACAGATTTCGGTACACCGTGTGCAGAGAAAATAACAGGACGGTCGTCTACCGGTATCTCATCTAATTCCTCAACAAAAACAGCACCTTTGTTGCGCAGAGATTCAACCACATACTTATTGTGAACGATCTCGTGGCGCACATAAACAGGGGCACCGTATTTCTCGAGAGCGAGGTCGACGATCTGGATCGCGCGATCAACACCGGCACAAAAGCCACGTGGAGCGCAAAGAAGAATTTTGATCGGTGCCTTTGTGGTCGGCGTAACCTGCATGATGTATTCCTGAGTTTTGACTTTGAGCAATTGAAGGATGTTGACTGCCTCTGTCAAGAAAAAGAGTTTTTAATCGGGCATCAAGGGCTGATTTTCTCCAATATTCAGCTTGTCAGCTTCCTCTACTGTGTTTCAGGTGCCTGATGTATCTCGCCATTTGCGTTTGTGGCTGATATAGAAACAAAAACTGCAGGTAAATTTGGGATTCGTATGGTGGGCAATTTATTGGCAAAATCACTGCTCAAAAACACAGGCCGGGCAATTCTTCTGGCAGCACTTGGTGCCTCACTGGCAGGTTGCGGCAGCTTTATGTCATCGGACAACGAGCTGGAAGCATCCTCTACAAACCCGCCTGCAACTGAGAAGACCTTTGATCTGTCCGTGCTTCAGGCACCAGCCTTATGCCCCGCTTTGCAGGAGCTTTCAGGAACAACCATCCTGACGGTGTACCCGCGCGGAAAAGAAAAGACGCCTGAGAATCTGAGTTATCAGGCGATCATCAGGGATTGGGCGCGTACTTGTAAAAAGTCCGGTCAGAATTCCGCGATGAAATTGGGTATCGCAGGCAACATTACACCCGGTCCAACCTGGAAAGGAGGCGAAATTTTGCTTCCTGTGCGTGTAGCAGTCACACAAGGTGTGGATGGCGGAGAAAAAACAATCTACTCCAAACTCTTCAGCGTTCCTGTCACTTTAGGGGCCGGATCGCCGTCTGCGACATGGGCATTTGTGGAAGAAAATATTATCCTTCCGAATGAACCGGGACAAAATGTTGTCTTTGGATTCGACGAAAAGTAAAAAATAGGTTAGTAAGTGATTACAGCTTGGCGTCATAGTGTCGCGCCAGCCTTCTTGAATGACACGTTGCAGTCATTCAGGGGGAATACATTCGCCGGTCTGAGGAGGGCTGGCGCGTGATAGAGCTGTGCGGGAGAGAATAAGCCACCCATTGGGTTATCGCCGAAGGAGCAACCGCCCCGGAAACTCTCAGGCAAAAGGACCGCACAGTAAGCAACACTCTGGAAAGCAGTGCCGAGCACGCAATCCTGTTGGATCGCATGTTAAGGCTCTCACCGAAGGAGTAACCATTCTGGTTTTTGTAGCTGCCAGCGTGGGAAATCTCTCAGGTTCTCGAGACAGAGGGGGCGTACTCGATCATTCCGCGACTTTGGAATGGTCGTTGATGTGTACGCCACTGTCTGAGGGGACCATATGGCTGAAGCTGCAGACCTGCTAAAAACACCGCTTTTCGATCTTCATGTAGAGCTTGGCGCTAAAATGGTGCCGTTCGCTGGTTATGATATGCCAGTGCAGTTCCCGCTTGGCGTGATGAAAGAACACCTCTTCACACGTGAAAGCGCAGGCCTCTTTGATGTGTCTCACATGGGGCAGGCTTGGCTCGTAGGTCCAGACCACGCAACCACTGCTGCTGCTCTGGAAACACTTGTTCCTTCCAACATGAAGGAACTGAAGCCGGGCAAACAGCGTTACACCGTTCTGCTCAACGACAACGGCTGCATCATTGATGACCTCATGGTCTCTCGCCCTCTGGCGAGCGAAGATGATGGTCGCCTCATGCTCGTCGTAAATGCTGCATGTAAAGACAACGACTATAAAATCATCGCAGCAGCCCTTCCAGAAAACGTAAAGCTTGAGATCGTTGAAGATCGCGCATTGATCGCAATCCAAGGTCCAAAAGCTGCTGAAGTGATGGCGCTGCACGCACCAGAAGCTGCAGAAATGGGCTTCATGGAAGCGCGTCCTCTGGAATTTGACGGCATCTCCGTTATCGCCTCCCGCTCAGGTTACACTGGCGAAGACGGCTATGAGATTTCCATTCCTGCTGGCGCTGCTGAAGCAGTTGCAAAAGCGCTGCTCGCAGATGAGCGCGTTGAATCCATCGGGCTTGGCGCTCGTGACAGCCTGCGTCTTGAAGCCGGTCTTTGCCTTTATGGTCACGACATCGACGAAAACACCACACCTGTTGAAGGCAATATCACCTTCTGCATGCAGAAGCGCCGCAAAGAAGCAGGTGATTTCCCAGGTGGTGAACGTGTGCTGAAACAGCTGGCTGAAGGCACCGAAAATCTCCGTGTAGGCTTGCTGCTTGAAGGCCGTGCACCAGCACGTGAAGGCGCGGAAATCCGCGTCCCGGGTACAGAAGAAATTATTGGCCACGTCACATCTGGCGGTTATGGGCCAACTCTCGGCGCACCAGTTGCGATGGGCTATGTCCCGTCTAATCTGGCAGAAATTGGCACAGAATTAGAGCTTGTGGTCCGTGGCCGCGCGCTTCCTGCCAAGGTTGCTGAGATGCCGTTTGTAGCGCAGCGCTACTACCGCAAACCAAAATAATTCCGGTGAGGGCAGCGGGCTGCCCCAATCACATTTCAATCGACAAACGACAGTGTAGGGAACGCTTAAATGAGCACATATTTCACAAAAGACCACGAGTGGCTGAAGGTTGAGGGAGACGTAGTAACCGTCGGTATCACTGAGTTCGCACAGAGCCAGCTGGGCGATGTTGTGTTCGTCGAACTGCCAGAAAACGGCAAAACCGTCGATCAGGACGATGAAGTTGCTGTTGTGGAATCCGTGAAAGCTGCATCTGAAGTATATGCGCCGCTCGATGGTGAGATCGTTGAAGGCAACGAACTGCTCGTTGATGAGCCTGCAAAAGTGAATGAAGACCCAGAAGGCGCTGCATGGTTCTTTAAAATGAAGCTCGGGAATGCTGCACAGCTAGAAGCCCTGATGAGCGAAGCTGACTACAAAGCATTTGTAGAAACGCTTTAAGGCAAAGCGTACTCCCGAAAAGCCCGACCGGTTTTCGGAATAAGAATACGCAATAAGCCAAAAGCCGTTCATCACCTGCCATGCATGACAGCCGCATGGCAGGAAATGGCAGAAGCTCTGTTCGCTTTTGCTGCAATGTGCATCAGACAATCTGATGGAGAGAGAACATGCGGTATCTTCCGCTTTCAGACAACGACCGCGCCGACATGCTGGCGCGTATCGGCGTAGACTCAATCGATGAGCTGTTTGCCGATATCCCAGAGGCCGTTCGCCTTGAAGAACTGACAACTTTGCCGCGTCGCAAGACAGAAATGCAAGTTGAGCGTCAGCTCAGCGCAATGGCGAACAAGAATGTCAGTGCCGGATCTCTACCGTTCTTCGTTGGGGCAGGGGCGTACAAACACCACGTGCCAGCAACGGTTGATCATCTGATCCAGCGTTCTGAATTTCTGACAAGCTACACCCCGTATCAGCCAGAAATCACACAGGGCACGCTTCAGGCACTCTTCGAATTCCAGACACAGGTGGCAAACCTGACCGGAATGGAAGTCGCCAACGCGTCCATGTACGATGGATCTACCGGCACAGCTGAAGCTGTGTTGATGGCGCACCGTGTAACCCGCAAGAAAAAAGCGGTTCTTTCCGGTGGCTTGCATCCGCAGTACCGTGAAGTGGTGGAAGGTGTTTCTGCAAAACTGCCTGGTGCATCTGTTGCGGCCCTCCCGGCAGACCCAACTGGTACAGAAGATATTCTGGCACAGATCGACGACGAAACCTCCTGTGTGGTGGTTCAGTCTCCGTCCTTCTACGGTCAGCTGATCGATCTGAAGCCGATTGCAGAAAAAGCGCACAAGCACAAAGCTCTGTTGATCGCAGTGTTCACTGAAGTTGTTTCCCTCGGCCTTCTGGAAAGCCCAGGTGCTCAGGGCGCGGACATCGTGGTTGGCGAAGGCCAGTCCATCGGTAACCCGCTCACTTTCGGTGGCCCTTACGTTGGTCTGTTTGCAACCCGCCAGAAGTACATCCGCAATATGCCGGGTCGTGTTTGTGGTGAAACAACGGATGCAGAAGGCAAGCGCGGTTTCGTGTTGACCCTCTCCACCCGTGAGCAGCACATCCGTCGTGACAAAGCGACCTCCAACATCTGCACCAACTCCGGTCTGTGTTCCTTGGCGTTCACCATCCACATGACCTTGTTGGGCGGCAAAGGCCTCGCACGCCTTGCCCGCATCAACCACATGAGCGCAGTTGCACTGGCAGATGCTCTTTCTGCGGTTGAAGGTGTTGAAGTGCTGAACTCCGCGTACTTCAACGAGTTCACAATTCGCACGCCAAAGAATGCACATGACGTGATTGAAGCTCTTGCTGTAAAGGGCGTTCTGGGCGGTGTTCCTGTTTGCCGTCTGGACAAATCCGGTGGTGATATCGACAACCTGATCGTTGTTGCAAGCACAGAAGTGAACACCGATGAGGACCGTGCAGCCTACGCGCAGGCTCTGAAGGAGGTGCTGGCATGACTATGAACCATCAGGGACGTCCAACACGTGCTGGTGAAGCTGGCCCCCCAATGCCGCACCAGACCTTTACGGGCAACAAAGCATTGGACATGGAAGAGCCGCTCATCTTTGAGATCGGCCACATGGACAACTGTGGTGTAGACCTTGACGAGCCAATGGACTTCGTTCCACGCCTCGGCAACCACATGCGTCCTGAGCCGGTAGAGCTTCCAGCTCTGTCCGAGCCAGAAACCATGCGCCACTACGTCCGCATGTCCCGCAACAACTATGCGATTGATTCAGGCCTGTACCCGCTGGGTTCCTGCACCATGAAGCATAACCCGCGCCTTAACGAAAAGATGGCGCGTCTGCCGGGCTTTGCTGACATTCACCCACTGCAGCCAATCTCCACAGTTCCGGGTGCTTTCGAGCTAATCTCTGAACTGGCTGACTGGTTGATGGAACTTACCGGTACCAACGCTGTGGCCATGAGCCCGAAAGCTGGTGCTCACGGTGAGCAGTGCGGTATGATGTCTATCAAGCACGCAATTGCAGCCAAAGGTGAAGAACGCTCCATCGTTCTGGTTCCGGAAAGTGCTCACGGCACCAACCCGGCAACCGCTGCACTGGTTGGCTACAAGGTTGTGTCCATCCCGGCACGTGAAGACGGCACAGTGGCCGTGGAAGCTGTGATCGAAAAGATCGAAGCCCACGCAGGTCAGGTGGCAGCGCTTATGCTCACCAACCCGAACACCTGTGGTCTGTTTGAGCCAGAAGTGATTGAGATTGCAAACGCAATCCATGAAGCCGGTGGCTACTTCTACTGCGATGGCGCAAACTTCAACGCGATTGTTGGTAAGGCAAAACCGGGTGATCTTGGCATCGACGCCATGCACATCAACCTGCACAAAACCTTCTCCACGCCGCACGGCGGTGGTGGCCCAGGTTCTGGTCCGGTTGTTCTGTCTGATCGTCTGGCACCATACGCTCCGCTTCCATTCATCCGCAAAAATGGCAATGAGCTGGAAATTGTTGAAACAACCGATCAGCTGAAGGACGGAGAACAACCATTTGGCCGTATGACCGCATTCTTCGGTCAGATGGGCATGTATGTGCGCGCGCTGTCTTACATGCAGTCTCATGGCTCTGATGGCCTCAAGCAGGCATCTGAAGATGCTGTGCTGAACGCCAACTACATCCGCGTTGGTCTGCAGGACCTGATGACCCTGCCATTCGGTGTGAAGCCATGCATGCATGAAGTTCTGTTTGATGACAGCTTCCTGAATGACACTGGCGTATCCACGCTCGACTTCGCAAAAGCGATGATCGACGAAGGCTACCATCCAATGACCATGTACTTCCCACTGGTCGTAAGTGGTGCAATGTTGATTGAACCAACCGAAAGCGAAAGCCGCGCTTCTCTGGACCTGTTCGTCGCAACCATGCGCGATCTGGTGATGAGTGCAAAAGCAGGCGAAAAAGACCGCTTCGAAGGTGCTCCGTTCCTGGCTCCGCGCCGTCGTCTGGATGAAACAGCGGCTGCGCGTAAACCAATCCTAAAATGGGTGGCTCCAGAACCAACCAAGGTGGAACCAGAACTCGCGTAACAACGAGCTTTCTGTAAAAACTTATAGCCCGGCTCTTGAAAAAGACGCCGGGCTTTTTTCTGTGCCGCCCAATCCATATCCATACCGATGCCCATGGATATTGATTGATCAGAATATGCGGATACTGGCAGTGTCCTGCCCGGTATACGGTCATTCGTGCTTAGCAGATAAAACGGGTGAGGTGGGGGATGCGTAAGGCACCTAAATGGCGCAGTTGGCTACCAACAAGTCGGCAACTTCGGTTCCGGGCGCAATCAACCCTTGCCAGAACCTTCCCGTCCATCGGTGATCGAAACAACTTCTTTCCAGACAATGCAAACCCAAGGCTCGCACCAAATGAACACTTGCAAACCGTTGATGAGCGCAGCTCTCGTGCGCTGCCGCAAGAGGTGCAGGCGTTTTTTGAAGAACACGGTGCATTGGAGCAAAGCCGCTATCCTTTGCCAATCACACCTGACGGTCATACGCAGCTCAGGCTGTATAAGCTCGTTGATGCACTGGTCCTCGGCAGCACCGGAGCAACCGTCTTAAAGGCGCAACATCGCCAGATAGAAGCCGCAGCACCCAACACCATGCGGTTTGCGCGGTTAAAGGACAGGACGATCCAGACTGCAGCCATCAACATGCTGGGCATGGCCGCTGGTCATCGCCATTACTACCACTTCATGTGCGATGTGGCCTTCCCGCTTCTGTTTCTGCTAGAGCAATTGGGGCCGCTGACATTCCCGCTGAAAATACTGCTTCGGGAAAATCTCCCAGAGTTTCAGAAAGAGTTTTACGAGCATTTGGCTCAAGAGACGCCTCTTCTCAGTCTGGAAGAGTGCAAAGGGAACGAACGCATCCATTGCAAGACGTTGTTTCACTGCACACCAGCGATGAACTGCGAATACAGAGTCCCAGCCAGCGAACAGGCCGCATCGATGGTCGCAACGCATTATCTGGCAGCATACCAACTTGATATGCACAAGACGCCAGCCACAAGGCTCTATATTGCGCGGGATGATGCAAAAACACGCCGAATAGTGAACGAGAAGTCCCTCAAAGAGCAGTTGGAGGCACGGGGTTTTCAAAGCATCATTCCCGGCAAACTAAGCCACAAAGAGCAAGTTGAACTCTTCAACAACGCCAGGATCATCGTTGGAACCCACGGCGCAGGCCTGACAAACCTGCTGTTCACACAAGCAGGCGGCAAGCTGATTGAGATCTTCCCCGCAGATTACGTCCAGAGCGCTTATGCATGGCTCGCGCATGTACGAGGGCTAAGATACGCGCCGGTTATTGGAGAAAAGAGCGGGGCGCACCAACACTTCTCTCTGTCTCAAAACGCAATTGGACAGATCCTGCACGAAGTTGATGCTTTGGAACTCGCTTAAACCGACTTCGGCATTACAGGCACTATAATCGCTGCCAGTGCGGCGGAACGATCAAACTGTCATCCAGATTGGGGTTCTTGAACCATTTAAGCGGCGCAATCACGTGTTTTTCTTCATTCTTATTCAAAAAAGCAGCCCACCAGCTGAAGGTGCTGTTGGCGGTGACGATGTGATCGCATAATGACATAACCATCAGATCTTCATAGTCTTTCCCATCCTGCATCGGATCCGCAAAAAACACGCTGTCTTGCTGAGGAACCACCTCACGTGCTCGTTCAGGGCTGTCGGAGAAGACATAGAAGGTCAGGCCGGGAATGCGCTCTGAAAGGAAGTCCATCGCACCCTTGTAGTAGCCAGCAGAGCACAGTCCAAAATTCTGCAAATTGTGCGCCTGACTATAATCGCCATAACGTACGTGGAGGGCAGCAGACGGACCTGAGTTAATCCGTTGCAGCAGTTTCAGCCGCTCAAGCACCATCGGTTTCTTAAGCGTGATCTCTTCTCGCAACTGCTCCATAATGGAGAAGGGAGCCTCCCACTTCTGCCAGTACCCATCCAGATAAGCGCTTTGCTTGAAGGCGGGAGTATCTCCATCTCGCAGCAACTCGTCCTCGCGGATGTAGCGACGCTGATAAAAGGGATAGAACTTGCGGCATATCTTGACGGTTTGCCCAAAGGCCTGCGCAGGCCAAAGCACTGCGGACATTTCAGATTCAGTAGCAGATAAGCCCTGCGTTTTGAAAAGGTTGAGGCAATAGGAGCGGTTGAAATACTGCGCGTACTCACTGTGGTCGAAACGAAGTTTCATCCCCGTTTCAAGCGCGATTTTCCGCCCGAAAGCATACTGAAAAAGCTGATTGCCAATGCCGCCGCGGATACGGACAATCAATGTTGGTTTGAGCTTGCGCCGTCGCGCAGCACCAGACTTTCGCACCTGAGAAGCAACTGACATACGTCCCCCGTACACAAATCAGCGTGTTTACCCCTCAGCCTACCGGAGCTTTGGCAAAGGCTCACTACTAGGTTTTTGGGAGTAAATCTCCTAGGTCGAGCTGAAACTGTGCTAGGTCTGCGAGGATAAGTTGTAATGAACCCCCGCGGTATCATGAAAATGCCATTCTTGCTGACAACACTGTGCCTGATATAACCAATTGGATTTGCTTATGAACTACGATTTACTTATTTGGGATTGCGACGGCTGTTTGATTGATAGCGAGTGGATTGGCTGTCAGGTCGAGGCCGAAGGCTTCACCAAAGCTGGATACCCGATCAGCACGGAAGAAATGATCGCCCGCTTCTGCGGTGTGTCATCTGCAGAAGTATTCAGCCAGGTTGAAGCGGAAATTGGCGTCAACATTCGCCACCACGAGGCGATCGTAAATCAGGATGAGGCGCTAAAGGCAGCCTTTGAGCAGTATCTCAAGCCAATCGCTGGCATCCATGAAGCCTTGCATGAGTTGGACAACTTATTCCCGAATTTGCAAATGTGCATCGCCTCTGGCAGTTCCATGGGCCGCCTGGAACATACCCTCAAGCTCACAAATCTATATGATCGATTTGAGAATAAATACTTTTCGGCAGATCTGGTTGAAAAGGGCAAGCCAGCGCCAGATGTGTTCCTGAAAGCAGCAAGCGAGATGGGCGTCGCTCCCGAAAAATGCGTGGTTGTTGAAGACAGTCACCTCGGCTTGCAAGCAGCCCGGGCAGCAGGCATGACCGCCCTCGGCTTCACCGGAGCCTCCCACGGCAACGCAGATTTACACAGCCGCCTTGAACAGCAAAACCCAATGGCAATCTTTAATGATATGAAAGAGTTAGCCGGTCTCATCAAAAAGCTGAATATGCTCAAAAGTACAGCTTGAGGAGCGCCGAGCAGCACAAACTGCCAAAACTTTCTTGACAGGGCAGTGCCGTTGCGGTCATACACTTGGGCATGAACAAGAACCTGACCATCATTTCTGCGGTTTATTATTATGTGCCCGACATATCGGCGGCCGCGTTCCTATAAACTCATGTAAAATTGAGGTCAGAACCAAAAGCCGCCGCGTAGGCGGCTTTCGTGTTTTAGCTCTCCTGCGCGGCGAAGGAGAGCATTATGAAACATACCGTTGTAGACACCACCCGCTGCTTCCGTCCCAAATCTGAAGCCCTTCAACTGCTGATCGATCGCGGTTTCCTGCATCAATGCACGGATTTGGAAGCGCTGGACGAAAAGCTCCAAGTAGGCCCCATCACAGCATACGCTGGATTTGATGCAACGGCTGACAGCCTGCATGTCGGCCACCTGCTGCCATTAATGGCCATGCGCTGGTTGCAGAAAACCGGTCACAAACCAATCCTGTTGGTGGGCGGTGGTACCACCCGCGTTGGTGATCCAAGTTTCCGCAGTGAAAGCCGTCCGCTGCTGGATGATGCGCAGATTGAGCACAATCTCGCAGGTATCCGCGCAACCGTAGAACGCCTCTTCGATTTGTCTGAAGGGCAGGGCCAAATCGTCAACAACGCTGAGTGGCTGGACGAATTCCGCTTCCTCGAATTCCTGCGAGACTTCGGTACGCACTTCACCGTCAACCGTATGATGACCTTCGACAGCGTCCGCTCCCGCCTTGAGGCACAACAACCACTCTCCGTGCTCGAGTTCTGCTACATGATGCTGCAAGCCGTTGACTTCGTTGAGCTCAACCAGCGCTTCGACTGCACATTGCAGATTGGCGGTTCTGATCAATGGGGCAACATCGTCAATGGTGTGGACCTTGGCCGCCGTTCCGGCAGCCAGCTTTTCGGCTTCACACTGCTACTGCTGACAACAGCCTCGGGCAGCAAAATGGGCAAAACCGCAGAAGGCGCTGTGTGGCTCAACCCATCCCGCCTATCCAGTTTCGGCTTCTGGCAATTCTGGCGCAATGCAGATGATGCGGATGTGCCACGTCTGCTGAAACTCTTCACCGACTTGCCATTGGGTGAAATTGATCGCCTGTCCTCCCTTCAGGGGCAGGAGCTGAATGAGGCCAAGAAGATACTGGCAACACAAGTCACCGGCATCGTCCACGGTCTGGCCGCAGCAGAAGCAGCCCTTCAGCAGGGAGAAGCCCTGTTCAGCGGTCAGGAAGACCTCTCTCAGCCAACCCACGAGCTACCTCTATCCCTCCTCG
>NZ_LCWX01000138.1:13061-18233 GCF_001431305.1 Pseudovibrio sp. POLY-S9 | reverse complement strand
CTGGCCCTGCTGGTAAAAACCGGCTTCGCCACCACCAACAGCGAAGCCCGCCGCCTCATCCGCGGCGGCGGTGTTCTTCTGAATACATCCATCGTCCTGGAAGAAACCCGGGTGATTTCAGAAGGCGACCTGAAACCGGGTGAAAGGCTGACCCTAGCGGTTGGGAAGCGTCGTAAGGCATTGGTGGAGTTCGGTTAAAGTGGATCAAGATGGTCAGCTTGCTGCTGGCCATCTTCCATAGACACCTGTCGCTTAAGCCTCAAAGTTATTAATGAAGCTTTTCACCACATTGAACTGTTCATCTCGACTGCTGAACATATTCTCTGGAAAATAGTTTGTGTTGGTTGCGACAGTCATAAGGGGCCCCAACAACCCGTTTTGAGAAACGCGGAAACTCTGTTCCTTGGACCCAAGAAGCAAAACCGCCTGATAAAGCGAGGGTGCATTGGAGAAACCTTGAGGCAGTGAGTTGACGAAGGCGACCATTGCTTCTCGAGTAATCAGCGTATGACCAGTATGAACAGAGCTATAAGCTGTTCGTGCATCTGCAATATTTAACGGGGTCAGTAAGCCGTTGGTTATTTCGGAATGACACCCAAAAAACGCACCTCTTAGCGGGCCTTCAGACATGTAGTAAATACCATCGGGCAGGTATTGTTTTATTCGATTGTTGTACCTCAGATTGTTCAGTGAGATTTCATTTTTTTTCAGGTGGTCAATTGTGGTGAGCATATTAGTCTTGGTGTGACCTAACGGGGCGAAAATTATGTCGTCGGTATAGCGGAATGTCTGAGTGTAGTCGTAATCGTGCTGGTAGTTTACGGTTTGGTCAGAATAAGTAGCGTGTGTTCTCTGGTTTGTGACCTGCTGATAAGGCTCAGTATTACCTGTAATTGAAGCTCGTGAGTTCCAGTCCCCCGAAAATGCAACCACAGAGGTTGTTTCTCTAGGCATAATCTTGAAGCCGTTAGCATGCATCAAGCGCAGACGAATGAACTCATTGTCCCCATTCATGAAATAGGAACTTGGAAGCTGTGGCAAAGCAAAACGCTCATTTTTGATACGGATAGTGCCGAAAATGAGGTGATCCTCTGCTATCAACGGGATCGGGGTATTTACGGGCATATTTGCTGACCTTCTAATTTTTTCACTGGACATGCGGGCGTGGGCTTTAAGTAGGGCGAGGCTGATTAGCAGAAGTTGCAGCTTCATCACGCTTAAAGCCCTTAATTGCTCACCTTCAGTAGACGCAGCATTCAGAAACTCGTGAAACAAAAAAAGCCCCCGCCTAGAAAGGCAGGGGCCAAGTCATATGGATATGAAGCAGGGACAAACCCTGTAAACCGTGGGGCGAGGTCGCCACACGAACTGTGTAAGACGCTACTTAGGCATTTGCGAGCGGACGACTTCCCGAAGGGCGTCAACCGGCTCAAGAGCCTTGCCACGTTTAATGTGCCAGAAGGTCCAGCCATTACAGGCTTGCTGACCCTGAACGAGCGCACCCACCTTATGGATGGATCCTGAATGCTCGCCGCAGATCAAAGAACCATCGGCGCGAACCGTAGCCTTGAAGCGTCCACGGGCATCGGTCAGTTCCGCGCCCGGTGTCAATAATCCTGTCTCCAACAAATTGCCAAACGGAACCCGTGGAAGGGAGCGTTTGCCTTGTGTCATCGCCAGAAAATCATCGTTGGCAGGTGTAACCCGGTCAATCCGTTCGGAAGCTGCTTTAATGTAAGAGTCTTCACGCTCACATCCCACAAAGTGGCGGCCAAGCTTCTTGGCAACAGCACCGGTGGTGCCTGTGCCAAAGAATGGATCAAGGATCACATCGCCCTGGTTTGAAGTGGAGAGCAGCACGCGGTAAAGCAGGCTCTCCGGCTTCTGAGTTGGATGCACTTTGTCGCCGTTGTCGTCCTTCAGGCGTTCATGACCAGTGCAGATAGGCAGCACCCAGTCAGACCGCATCTGAAGATCGTCGTTAAACGTCTTCATCGCATCGTAGTTAAAGGTCGGCTTGCTCTCTTGTGAAGGGCAGGCCCAGATGAGCGTCTCATGAGCATTAGTAAAACGTTTGCCACGGAAGTTCGGCATCGGGTTTGTTTTCAGCCAAACCACATCATTGTTGATCCAGAACCCAAGGTCCTGCATCACCGCACCAACGCGGAAAATGTTGTGATAAGAGCCAATAACCCAGATGGACCCGTTTGGCTTTAACACGCGGCGAACCGCCTGCAGCCAAGCACGAGTGAACTCATCATAAGCTTTAAAGCTGGAGAACTGATCCCAGTGATCATCGCAGGCATCTACCTTCGAATGATCAGGCCTGTGCAGATCTCCGCCCAGCTGTAGGTTATAAGGGGGATCGGCGAAAACCACATCCACGCTGTTGTCTGGAAGCTTGTTCAAAGCCTCAACACAGTCGCCCTTAATAATTGTATCAAGCCAGTCTGGCTTGGTGGAAATGTGGGGTGCCATCAAGGACACCCCTTCTTTACGCTGTACTCTCATTGCGACGCAACACCTCACGCAATTCATGAGTGCTATGGTTACCCACTATGGTAAACCAGAGGTTAATAGTGGATATCTTTTATTCTTTTAGAATCAACGCTTTATTTACAGATTCGAATATTCGTCTCGAAGTTAACTCCCGTTAATATTCGACCGCGGATTCCCTTGGGGTAGAGGTTTATGAGGAGTTAAAATGGCGAAAATAGAGACCCTAAATATTTTTTTGAGAGTCAAGCTTTTTTGCTGGCTAAAAAGAACAAGGTAAACGCACTGCGGGGACAGCGGGCAAATCGGTTAACGAGTGTGGCAGGGCTTACGCTGCGGACAGCGCAAAAAAAAGCGCGCCATATGAGGCGCGCTTCCAAATTGCAAATCAGTGCAGGAGAGGGGCTTACTCAATCCCCATGCAATTGGCGTAGAACGTGACGGTCGCTGGCCAGTCAGAAAACACGCCGCTGACCTTTACATCCTGCGCCAGCACATCCAGCAGCTCATAAACACTACCTTCGCTGGTGATCGCATCATTGATGCTGCGATAGTACCAGCCGCCTTTGTTGTGAGAGAGTAGGCCTGAGCGTTCCAGCGTCCAGGTGAAGATCTTGATGCCAGCCTCATTCGCAGCCTTTGCATAAGCAGACGGCACGATCTTCCCGTCATCCAGAGTGACAAGCATCCAAAGAGGGGGGGAGATATAGTTCACGCCCATCTTTTTCAGCTCAGCCATGGACGGCTTGAAGCTGGTTGGATCAGATGCGTCAAAGCCCTGCATACGGAACCGACCATCAAGGAACACGGCCTGCTTTCCAAACTCAGGCTCATTCTTGATCCAGTACAGCACATCATCCAAAAAGAAGGACTGCGGATAAACGTCAGATGCCGGAACACCTGCTGTTTTATACTCTTCAATTAGCTTCTGAGCGAAATCTTCCTGAGTGAACCCGTCTAACGGCATTTTTACGCTCGGGCGCTTCAACTCCGGCGTAAATTTAACGCCCTGTTCTTTGAAGAGCTTAATGGATTGAGCATGGGTCATCAAAGTCCCACCAGCACCAGCTGCCGCATAAAGGTCCGTGCGCCAGTCAGCTGTGCCTTTCAGGAAGTCCTCAACCGTTGTTGCAGCTGGATTTGAGGCGTCCATTTTGCCAGTGAGACCTTGGAACTCCGCCAATGTGATCTCAGAGGTTCTGCATTCTGCAGCTGCTTTCTCGCCATTGGCAGCAGCAGTAAACGGAGCAACACACGTGCTGGCCAGATCAGTCGCGAGGATATTTGTTGTTGTCGCCAGATCATTTTGAGAATGACGGCAGACCAGCTCCTTATCTTTGGTGAAGGTAACATCACATTCCTGCACCCCCGCACCCATCACAGCCGCAGCTTGATAAGACTCTAAAGTATGCTCAGGAAACTGCAGCGGTGCCCCACGGTGCCCGATCGTGAAACTGGAAGCCTTTGCAGGATTGCCGATACAGGCGCGCAACTTGTCCTTCAATGGGCTCTCTTGCATCTGTGCAACGAGAAAAGTAGGCCGCGGCCCCAATTGGGCGGCGTGTGCGCTCACAGTGAGGCAGGCGCCAGCCACCAAACCAAGCGCAGTGGTACGAACAAAGTGCATAAAAAGATCCCTCCCGATCATCTGAAGCGTAGTCCCGCAAAGTGCCTCTAGAACTCGCCGATGCAATTTTCGGGATAGTTTTACAGAATAAACTGAAGGAGATAAGGGTAAATATGTAGCTATGAATCTCAACTCTGTGTGCAGAGCTGAAACTGACGCTGCGTGAAAATATCCTCACTCACTAAAAAATAAACCACATTTGTCCGCAGTTTGTCTTGACCCTGTCGTAAACATCCCTCAGATATATAGTGACACGAAAGAGGAGAAACCGAACGTGTCGACTATATCCGATAGCGACGTTGTGATGGAAAGCCGTTCCATCCGTACGCCTGAGACAATTCCCCCACAATCCTTTAAAGATGCCAGTGAAGCTGTTGCGCACCTGATCTATTTGTTTGATCGGGCGACTGATTTTCTACGTGAGAATTTTAAAGAGGCTGCACAGGGCTGCATGCCGGAAAACCGGGTCAGAGCATTTTACCCGGAACTGCGATTTGAAGTATCCAGCCACATCCGCGTCGATACGCGCCTGTCCTATGGCTTTGTGGCAAGGCCTGGCAAATACAAAACCACAGTCACCCGGCCAGATCTTTTTAAGAACTACCTGGAACATCAGATTGATCTTTTGATCAAAAACCACGGCCTTGAAGTCGTGATCGCTGAAAGTGATCAGCCAATCCCGCTGCACTTTGCCTTTTATGACGGCGCACACGTGGAAGGCGCTTTGCCATCCAGCGAAGAGCGCCCGCTACGTGATGTGTTTGATGTGCCTGATCTTGCTGTCATGGATGATGCCATCTCCAATGGCACCTACCGTTCGAAAGATGGCTTTGAGCCGCTGGCGCCGTTTACGGCTCCGCGTGTGGATTACTCCCTGCATCGCTTGCAGCACTACACCGCAACCGCACCGCGCTATTTCCAGAACTTCGTGCTCTTCACAAACTATCAGTTCTACATTGATGGCTTTGCGCAGATGGCAAAAGAGCTGATCAATGATCCGGAGAGCGGATATGTAGCCTTTGTCGAGCCGGGCAACCTCATCACCTACG
>NZ_LCWX01000138.1:12748-12946 GCF_001431305.1 Pseudovibrio sp. POLY-S9 | reverse complement strand
GCGAAGGTGTGGCCCCGCCGCGCCTGCCACAAATGCCAGCCTATCACCTGCTGCGAGAAGATAACTCCGGTATCACCATGGTGAACATCGGCGTCGGTCCATCCAATGCGAAAACCATAACCGACCACATCGCAGTGCTTCGCCCGCATGCCTGGTTGATGCTTGGTCACTGCGCTGGGCTCAGAAGCAGCCAGCAGC
>NZ_LCWX01000138.1:10560-12583 GCF_001431305.1 Pseudovibrio sp. POLY-S9 | reverse complement strand
GGTCCCACCCCCGCCACTGGCAGAAGTGCAGGTCGCGTTGGAAGATGCGGTTGAAAAGACCACCGGTTACAGCGGCTATGACCTGAAGCGGGTGATGCGCACAGGAACGGTAGCCTCCATCGATAACCGCAACTGGGAACTGCGTGACCACCGCGAGCCGGTGCAGCGTTTCTCCCAGTCCCGTGCGATCGCGCTGGATATGGAATCCGCAACCATCGCCGCTAACGGTTTCCGCTTCCGCGTTCCCTATGGAACTTTGCTCTGCGTATCAGACAAGCCGCTGCATGGGGAGTTGAAGTTGCCCGGCATGGCGACGGACTTCTACCGGACGCAAGTGAACCAGCATCTGGAAATTGGTGTGAAGACCATGGAGGTCCTGAGGGAAATGCCGTTGGAACGGCTCCACTCTCGTAAACTCCGCAGCTTCATGGAAACCGCATTCCAATAAGCGCCAATCAGCATCTGCAAGAATAAGAAAAGCCGGGCCCAGACCCGGCTTTTTGCTGCGCACTTAAATCACGCTGCCGGCCTTAAGTGCTTTCATCATCACTGTTGGCAGGGCTTCACCTTCCAACTCATCTGGCGCGGACCACCAATATCCGTCAGGCTCATCGTAATGAGCGGGTGCCTGTGCCTGCCAGACGCTCATTTCCAGATGGAAGTGCGTGAAGGTGTGCTTCACATCCTTCGGCGTACGCACCCAATCCGCAGAAATCGGAGCATGTGAGAGGTCTTCCATCGCTGCATCATCCGCCCAGTGGGTGGTGATTGGCTCACTCATGCCTGCAAGCAGTCCTTTATCTTGGCGTTTGCGCAAAAGAATGCGACCACGTGCGTCGCTGAGCAGAAAGGCCATGCCGCGTCGTGTCGGCTTCACCTTCTTAGGGGCTTTGCGTGGCAGAGTGTCCGCAATGCCTTGCTTGCGACCCTCACAAACATCCATCCATGGGCAGATGCCACAGGCCGGAGACTTCGGCGTACAGATTGTGGCGCCAAGGTCCATGATGGCCTGCGCAAAGTCGCCGGGACGGTCATGCGGCGTCACTTCAGCCATCAATGGCTTCACTTCAGCTTTGAGGGCAGGGAGCTCGGTCAGCAATGCATGGCGGCGGGACAGAACCCTCTCCACATTGCCATCAACCACAGCAGCATGGCGCCCAAAGGCTATCGTGGAGATTGCAGCAGCCGTGTAAGGACCGATGCCGGGGAGCTTTAAAAGCCGCTCTTCTTCCTCAGGAAAACGCCCATTGTGATGCAATTGGACAAATTTTGCACACTTATACAGATTTCTTGCACGGGAATAATAACCAAGCCCAGCCCACGCTTTTAGGATGTCTTCTTCCTCCGCATTGGCCATATCAGCAAGTGTTGGCCATGTCTTTATGAAGAGATTGAAGTAGTTTTTCACTGCCGCAACAGTAGTCTGCTGAAGCATGATTTCTGAGAGCCAGACATGGTAAGAGTCTGGTTTTACACCGGAAAGTATATCAGCAGGAGCTGTTCGCCATGGCAGTTGGCGAGAATTTCTGTCATACCAGTAAAGAACAACTAGATTATCTTGCATGGTTTTGTGGGTTAACCTTGGTTTTGATCCCTAAATAATTGGGGTTCCCTTGGTAATTCATGGTACCGCGGAAAACGGGACTGAATTAAGACTAATATAAAGCAATGGTCATATATGTGCCTTAATCTAATGGCGTGATGAAGACGATGAAAGCAACTGCGCAAAATCGGGTTTCCAGGAGATCAAGCCATCAGCTAAACGAGCTGATTGGTAAGACCATGCACCCTGTCGCGCGCAAGCGCGGATTTGCCAGTGCCGACCTTCTCACCGCCTGGCCAGAACTTGTCGGCAAGAAGTATCACGGAAAAGTACAGCCCGGTAGGCTTGTTTGGCCAAGAGCCAAAAGCTCTGAAGGAGAGCCGGTTGCAGAACCTGCAACACTTCTTGTTCATGCGGATGGCTCCACTGCTTTGTTTTTTACGCATGAAGCTCCACAACTGCGAGATCGGATAAACGCCT
>NZ_LCWX01000138.1:8222-10459 GCF_001431305.1 Pseudovibrio sp. POLY-S9 | reverse complement strand
TTTTAGGTTGGAATGCGGTTGGCCGCATCAAGGTTGTGCAGCGTCCGGCGCTCAGAACCAAAAAAATCACACCAAAACCGCTTCGTGAGCTGTCAGAAATTGAAAACCGCCGCATCGAGCAGAAGGTTGCCTCAGTCTCTGATGAACGGTTGAAGAATGCGCTGGAAAAGCTCGGCAAGAACCTCATTGCCCGCACACCTGCAAGCAACTCCTGATCCATCCTTAAAGACCTGCAGTTCTGAATGTGTGATTACTGGCTGACCACCAGATCATGCCCCTTTGCGGTATATCCCAGCAAAAGGTCAGGGCGCTCCATCAAAAGATAGGCTGTCGTTGTTTCCTGCGCATTCCGCAGCTCAATGGTATCACCATTCACCGCCCACGCCGTCACGCTGCTCAGCTCTTCATTGGTGCAGCCGCTTGTTGCTGCATGTCCGTTTGGAAAACTGCTGGTCACAGCTGGTGTCACAACAGCAGCGCCTGACGGGGTCTTGCTAAACTGGACCCGACAAGGAGCTGAGCTGTTTCCGCTGCCCTCGCTGACGACCCAATTCGTAGAGGTAAGTGCGCCCAAATCTGCGGTGCCTGTATAAATTGTATTGGATGTCGCAGGTATAGCGGTCGTTTCAATCGTCGTTTCTTGAGTAGTTGTAGGTATAGCTTCGACGAAATCTTCAGATACAGAGGCTTGGCAGGCAATCAGTGGTGTGCTGAGAAGCATTAATGTAGTCAAGCGCTTCATAACATATCCGTATATCTTGTTAGAGAGTTCTATAAATATTTAATAACTCATTAATGAGGCAAAAACAAAACAACACGAGAAATTATTGTTGTTTTCCATGCATAAATTCTGTGGGTATGTATTAGCAGTGCAAATTTAATCATAGCGGATATCTTGGAACGCTCTCTGCCCGTTTACCGCGAAATGGCAGAACCCCTTTGTTTTAAACGAAGAAAATCGTTTTCTCGCCTAACGTTTGCGTCAATCCAGCTGCCTTACCAAAATTTAATATGACTACTCAGGATATTCGGTAGCATCCGACAAGTATTTGCCATAGTTTCCTGAAAACCAATTGTTGCTGGAAAGCGAGCTGTGGGCATGGCTGTATTCTGCGGATGTTCACCAGTTTGTGATCAATGGCTCTTGGGTTGGAGTGGTTATACTCCAGACCAGATGCTGGCTGTCTTTATGGCGATAAACGCGCCGGGTCAGCCAACAGGGCAACACATTTTAACTTGGGATAGAAAAACGTGACACTCTCTCGCCGTAAGTTTCTTGAGCGCACCAGTGCTCTTACAGCCGCTTCTCTTGCCTTTGCCGCTATGCCAACTGTTGCCTCTGCACAGACCTATTCTGAGGCAGACCTGAATAAGGTTGGCCCGTTAGGTGATAAGGTTATCGGCCAGGCAGACGCTCCCGTCACTGTCATTGAATACGCCTCTTTGACATGTGGTCACTGCGCCAACTTCCACAACACCACATATAAAGAGCTGAAGAAGAAATACATCGATACTGGCAAAGTGCGTTTCATCTTCCGTGAATTCCCGCTGGATACAGTCGCTGCAGCTGGCTTTATGCTTGCGCGCTGTGCACCGGAAGACAAATACTTCGACATTATGTCTCTGATGTTCGAACAGCAGCGCAGCTGGGCATTCACCAATGATCCATACAGCGCCCTGTTGAATATGGGCAAGCAGCTCGGTTTCACTGAAGAAGCTGTAAAGGCTTGCTTGACGAATCAGGAAATACTAGACGGAGTAACCGAAGTTCGTGACTACGGCTCAGACACTCTGGGTGTAGATTCAACACCGACCTTCTTTATCAACGGTGAAAAAGTAAGCGGAGCACTCTCTCTTGAGGAGTTCAGCAAGTACGTGGATAAGAATCTGTAAGACAAGCGGGCAGCCCTCAGGGCTGAATCTCCTGCTCGCAGATCTATGCGCGTATGATCGCTTACACCCTGTTGTAAGAGTAGGGGGCGCTCCATGAAGTTTCAGCGCCTCCGTGTCCTTGGGTTCAAATCCTTTGTTGAGCCTATGGAGTTTGTCATTGAAGACGGCCTGACAGGCGTTGTCGGGCCCAATGGCTGCGGAAAGTCCAATCTTGTAGAAGCGCTGCGCTGGGTTATGGGAGAGAGCTCCTATAAGAACATGCGCGCCTCTGGAATGGATGATGTAATTTTCTCGGGCAGCCTTAACCGCCCGGCGCGTAACACAGCCGAAGTGACGCTCTTTCT
>NZ_LCWX01000138.1:0-8079 GCF_001431305.1 Pseudovibrio sp. POLY-S9 | reverse complement strand
GCTGGAAGTCACCCGCCGTATCGAGCGCGAAGCTGGCTCTGTCTATAAGATCAACGGCAAAGACGCTCGTGCAAGAGACGTACAGCTGCTGTTTGCCGACGCCTCCACTGGTGCACGCTCGCCGGCAATGGTGCGACAGGGGCAAATCGGCGAGCTGATTTCGTCCAAACCAACATCGCGCAGAAAAATTCTGGAAGAAGCCGCAGGCATCTCCGGCCTGCACAGCCGCCGGAAAGAAGCAGAAATCCGTCTGCGGGCTGCTGAAACCAATCTGGAACGTCTGGAAGATGTGGTTGTTCAAATTGAAGGGCAACTCGACGGCCTGAAACGGCAAGCAAGACAAGCCACCCGCTACCGCAACCTCTCTTCAGAAATTCGCAAGGCCGAAGCGACGATCCTGTATCTGCGCTGGCAGGAAGCAACAGCCGCGCTGGACGCTGCCCGCAAGCAATATGCGGATGCTGAGATCGGAATGCGGGATATCGCGGGTCTGCAGGCGTCCACGGCGAAAGAGCAGGCACTCGCTGCCCATGAAATTCCAAAGCTCAGAGAAGCTGCAGGCGGTGCTGCTGCTGCGCTCCAGCATCTGATTATCGCGAAAAATGATCTTGAGTCAGAAGACCGCCGGATCAGGGAAAAGCTGATGGACCTTCAGGCGCGTCTTGCTCAGATGGAGCAGGACATCGAGCGTGAAGCACAGCTTGCCAGCGAAAACACCAGTCATCTGGACGAGCTGGAAGAGGAAAAACAAGAACTCCTCGAAGCTGCCGAGACTTTGGACGAGCGGGCTGCTGAAGCCGAAGAACTGGTGTTGATCGCGGAAGACAATCTCGATGCCAGCGAGATGAAACACTCGCGGATCACACAGGATCACGCCAGCCTTCTCGCCAAGCACACCCAGCTCGACAATCAGATCTCAGGCATTCGCCAGAAGAGCGCCCGCTTTAAAGAAGAAGCAGACCGCTTCAAAGGCCAACTTGAAGCTGTTGAGGCAGATATTAAAGCGGCCAGTGGCCCAAGCGATAAGCGCGAAGAGCTGGAAATGGCTCTGGAAGAGCTGGCTGAAGCAGAAGAAACCGCAGTTGAAGCAGAAGAAACTCTGGCAACGGCACGCGAAACGGAAAACAACTGTCGTACTCCATTGAATGAAGCGCATTCAGCTCTTTCCAGATATGAGACCGAAGCCAAGACACTGCAGGCCGTCCTTTCTGCTGGCCAAAGCGGAGACTGGACACCCGCTGTAGACCGCATGAGCGTGAACCTGGGTTTGGAAACAGCGCTGGGTGCCGCCTTGGGCGAAGACCTTGATGCTGCAATGGAAGAAGATGCGCCGGTCCATTGGAGCCTGAATGCGGGGGCAGGCAGTGATCCTGCCCTTCCAGCAGGTGCGACACCACTTTCCGAATATGTGCAGGCGCCCAATGAGCTGGCACGCCGTCTTGCTCAGGTTGGGCTGATTGAGGCTGAACACGGCTCAGCTTTGCGCAAAGAGCTGAATGTTGGCCAGCGACTGGTCAGCAAGCAAGGGGATCTGTGGCGCTGGGATGGCTTGATCATCGCAGCAGATGCACCAACACCAGCTGCACAACGCCTTGCACAACGAAACCGCTTGGCGGAACTGGAAGACCTTGTCGAACAGACGAGGGATCTGGTGGAAGAAAAGAAAGAAGCGCTGGAGACCGCGACCGAGCACAGGCGTCAGGCCGAAGTTGCTGAACAGGACATGCGTCAAAAACTGCGTTTGGAGCAATCTCGCATTGTCGCCTTGCGGGAAGAACTCGCGACTGCTGAGCGTGCCTTAACAGAATTGTCGGTGCGTAAAACAACGCTTGAAGAACAGCTCCGCCGCGCAAATGAAGATTATGAAGAGACTGCAGCCTCGCTCGAAGAAGCCGAGAGCGCTCTGGAAGAGCTGCCGGATATTGCAGGCGTAACAGCTGAGCTGGAAAGCGCGTCCAAAGATGTTTCCGCCTGTCGTAGCAAACTGGCGGAGGCCAAAGGGGCCACCGATGCGCTGAAGCGGGAGGGGGAGCTGCGTGCGCGGCGCCTTGAAACCATTGAACGCGACAGACAGAACTGGGTTCAGCGCGCGCAAAACGCAGACAAGCAAATCTCCGTCCTGCGCCAGCGTCGTGATGATGCCGCAGAAGAGCGTCTCATCCTGTTGGAGAGCCCGGAGGAGATCGAGCTCAAACGTCAGGACCTGATGAATGGCCTCACATCTGCAGAGAGTGCACGCAAGGCAGCTGATGACAAACTCGCGGAAGGTGAAAAGCGCCAGCTGATCGCCGACCAGAAGGCCCGTGAAGCCATGGAAGGCTTATCTGGTGCTCGCGAGCGCAAGGTCCGTGCCGAAGAGCGCCTTGAAGCAGCCAAAGAGCGCCGCCTGGAAATTGAGCGCCGCGTGGATGAGGTGCTTGAAGTCAATGTCTCTCGTCTGCATGAGATGGCCGGACTGTCACCAGATGCGCCTTTGCCGGATGCCGAAGGCGCCGAACGCAAGCTTGACCGTTTGAAGGCTGAGCGGGAACGTCTGGGAGGCGTAAATCTGCGTGCCGATGAGGAAATGCAGGAAATTACGGAGCAGCGAGACACGCTGATCACCGAAAGAGACGACCTGATTGAGGCCATCAGGAAGTTGCGCACAGGAATCATGAACCTGAACAAGGAAGCGCGAGAGCGTCTCTTGAGCTCTTTTGATCAGGTCAACGACCACTTCAAGCGTTTATTCACACACTTGTTCGGCGGCGGAACGGCAGAGCTGAAACTGGTGGATGCGGAAGACCCGCTCGATGCTGGTTTGGAGATCATTGCACGCCCTCCGGGCAAGAAGCCCCAGACCATGACACTGCTTTCAGGGGGAGAGCAGGCCCTCACCGCCATGGCGCTCATATTCGCAGTTTTCCTTACAAATCCTGCCCCAATCTGTGTTCTGGACGAGGTTGACGCTCCGTTGGACGATGCCAATGTTGAGCGTTATTGTGCTTTGCTGGAGGATATGGCGCAGAACACGGCAACGCGTTTCACCGTCATCACGCACAACCCGATTACCATGGCGCGCATGTCCAGATTGTTCGGTGTAACCATGGCTGAAAGAGGGGTCTCACAGCTCGTTTCGGTAGATCTTGAGACGGCTGAACGATTCACCGAACCGGCCTAAAATAGGGTACAATACGGCCTTGAAAGTATCCTTTATACGTATTCTCTGTTAGAAACTCCGGAAACTCTTTAGATATCAGTTATTTAGCTTAAGTAGCTCTAACCTTGACAGTGCAGATCACGAGCATTATGGTGCCCCCGACTTTCAGGGGCATCCATGTCTTTGAACTATCTGCCGGTATCTAGGAAGAATGAACATGTCTCCCGATGAGAATAAGCAGAGTGAAAAAGACATGAAAGAAACTGATCGTCACCTGTCTGAGCGGCTAGAAAAGCTCGGCAAAACGTTGGATACACGCTTGGACGAAGCCTCTGCTAAAGAGGAACCGAACAAGACCAGCGCGATGTCAGGCTTGTCACAGGCTTGGAAGATGTCTTCCGAGTTTATTGCCGCTATCTTTGTCGGGGGGGCACTCGGCTGGATGGCGGATAGCTGGATCGGGACCAAGCCGTGGGGGATGATAATTCTCCTTATGCTTGGCTTTGTTGCGGGAATATTAAACGTCCTTCGGGAGGCGGGCAAAGTCGCCGGTCCTGAAAGACGGATGAATTCCAGCAAGAAGCAGGACTAACTAATTCATCGCGCTCTTGCGCTCGTAAATTGGCACTTCAGGGGTACTACCTGTGGCTGGAAATTCAGGCAACGCGATCGATCCGATCCACCAGTTTCATATCTCCAAGATCTTTCCTGTGGAGATTGGCGGTGTTGATTTCTCCTTTACCAACGCTTCCTTGTTCATGGTTGTCACCGTCGCTGTAGCGACCTTGTTCCTCGTTCTGTCTACCAACAGACGTGGTCTGGTCCCAAGCCGCGCTCAACTCATGGCGGAAATGTCCTACGAGTTTGTTGCTGCCACATTGCGAGGATCAGCAGGCAATGACGGAATGCGGTTCTTCCCGCTCGTCTTCTCCCTGTTCATGTTCGTATTCGTTGCAAACATGCTCGGGATGTTCCCATACTTCTTCACCGTTACAAGTCAGATCATTGTGACATTTGCACTCGCAATTCTCGTGATTGGCACTGTAACGATCTACGGTTTCTTCAAGCACGGTGCAGGCTTCCTTAAGCTGTTCGTCCCAAGTGGCGTTCCAGTTGGGGTTATTCCTCTGGTGTCCACGATTGAAGTTATCTCTTTCCTTTCACGTCCAGTTAGCTTGTCCGTTCGTTTGTTCGCAAACATGCTTGCTGGTCACATCACTCTGAAGGTTTTCGCAGGTTTTGTTGTCATGCTCACCGGCTTCGGTGCAGTTGGCATCGCATCTGCGATCCTGCCTCTGATACTCACAGTTGCCATCACGGCTCTTGAGTTCCTCGTGGCATTCCTTCAGGCCTACGTCTTTACCGTTCTTACGTGCATGTATCTTGCAGATGCGCTCCATCCGAGCCACTAAGTAACGTGTAGAATCCGGGTTTCAAACCCAAAACAAAGTCATAGACGAATTTGCTAGTTTAGGAGCACTTGTCATGGAAGCAGAAGCAGCAAAATACATCGGTGCCGGTATCGCATGCCTTGGTATGGGTGGTGCAGCTCTCGGTCTTGGTAACATCTTCGGCAACTTCCTTGCCGGCGCACTGCGCAACCCATCTGCTGCAGATGGACAGTTTGGCCGCCTCATCCTCGGCTTTGCTGTGACCGAAGCTCTCGGCATCTTCTCCCTTCTCGTCGCACTTCTGCTGCTGTTCGCAGTATAATCGACGACAACGATTAGAGCGTTTTATGATGACGGTTCCTCATGGTAGGGACCGTCTCTAAAATCATAAAGCGTTACGAAGAGCGTTCACGGAGAAGTTGATGTCGAATACTCAAGGCAACCTGAATACAACTGCCGAAGTTGGCATTGTAGAGGAGGGCGGTAGCTTTCCTCCGTTCGACAGCACGACTTACCCGTCTCAGCTGTTGTGGTTGGTTCTTTCCTTCGGCGTTTTCTACTGGGTAATGTCGAAAGTGGTCCTTCCACGTATCGGCGGTATCCTTGAAGATCGTCGCGATCGCATCGCAGGAGATATGGCAGAAGCATCCCGTCTCAAACAAGAGACAGATGAAGCCATTGCATCCTACGAAAGTGCTCTAGCCGAAGCGCGCAAAAAAGCCACTACCATGGCTCATGATGCACGCTCTAAGGTGAAAGCAGAGACAGAAAGCGCCCGCGCAGCGGCTGAAGAGCAGCTGGCAGCTAAGCTTTCCGAATCTGAACAGAGCATTTCCAAGATCACAGCTGAAAGCCTGTCTCATGTTGGCGAAATCGCTGCAGAGACTGCAGGCGAGCTTGTGAAGGCACTTATCGGTGGCCGTGCTCCAGCGAAAGCTGAAGTTGCCAAAGCCGTTGATGCTGCACTTAAGTAAGGGGTGACAGAATGTTCGATGCAAGCCTTTGGGCACTCGTTGGTCTCATCCTCTTCTTTGCCCTGCTGTGGTACCTGAAAGTACCTGGCAAGGTTGGTGCAATGCTTGACCAGCAAGCGGACAACATCAAGCAAGAGCTTGAAGGCGCCCGTAAGCTGCGTGAAGAAGCTCAGGCTCTGATGGCCGAGTACCAGCGCAAGCGTAAAGAGGCTGAAGCGGAAGCAGATCAGATCGTTGCTGACGCAAAAGTTGAAGCTGATCGTCTGGCTGAAGAAGCCAAGGCAGCTCTCGAAGAGATGATTGCACGTCGCACCAAAGCAGCCGAAGCGAAAATCGCTCAGGCTGAAGCAAATGCGATTGCACAGGTTCGCTCCCGTGCTGCAGATGTTGCAGTTCAGGCAGCTGAAACCATCGTCGCTTCCAGCACTGCCAAAGAAGAAATTCAGGATAAAGTGCTCAAGCAGAGCATCAAACAGGTTTCTGAAAACCTGAATTGATCCTCAGAATTTCTGACAAGAATATCAAAGAAGGCTCCCGAATTTCGGGAGCCTTTTTCTTTGTCTAAACATTACTTGGCTTCAGCGTCCTGATAACAAACTAGACATGCCATTCAGCAAGTCCCAACCGTTCTGAGGTGTCGATTTTAATTGGCAATGGGCTGTCATCCGGCTGGTGCATCAAAACAACATCCGCCTCTGTGCAGTGCGTCAACAATGCAATGATGCTGCCTGAGCTGAACGCATCAGCGTGTATGGTGTTCCCGGGCACCAGAATACCGCTGCCATGTGGAACAAGGAAGTTGGTGAGAGCAAACTGATCTTCTTCAAGCTGCGTCCCTACAGTGATCACAATCTCACTCTGTTCAGAAGCTGGCATGAACACATGCGGGAAGTCGTGCGTCTCAATAAAAAAACCATTCGCCACATCCAGCCGGTACTGCGGATAGGCCTTGCCAAACTCATACTCAACAGCATTCAGATTGCCATCAAACTTCAGCGGGACTGTCTGTCCTTCATCGAAGATTTTGACCCCGAAGGCCGCTGCTATGTCATCCCGGTTAGGACTGATTGGCGTCACAAGAGGAATGTCGAGGCTTGTCTCAGCGGAGGCAAACAGTCCGCTTGCGCCAAACACGTTTCCGGGTGCAGGAACCTGTACGGTTGAAGCATCCAGCCATCTGCCTTGCGTTTGCAGATAAGACCCATCAGGCAAATTCGCGATATCAGCAGGGGAGGCAGCAACTGACTTGTGTGTACCAGCTGTTTCCTGAGCTGGTGAAGCGCTGGTTAGGAACGGGGCTTTAGCAGACAGCACTGCATCTTTGCCGCCCTCCACGACGTTGTGAAGCGCGTTTGTCGTCATTCCGAGTTTGTCATTCACCATGCGATGAACAGAAACTGCAGCAAGACTGGAATCCACTTGTCGCTCTGGAATAGCGGGATTGTATTTTACGTTGATACCAAGATCTCCAAGATGACGCTCCTTATACGTGTCTTGCAGATCAGCAGGCTTGGCAGTGTTCTGAACCGTCTGTGGTTGAACTGGGAGGGTCTCGTTCCGCACGGCACCTGTGATAGCTGGCATTTCAATGCTCCTGAATTTAGAGTTGCAATGCCGCCATGATGTGAGCTGTTACGCCTCTGGGTTGTGCCAAAATGCACTCAAAGGCGAGTAGGTGCCGCTAGGGCATTCAACTCTGCGTTATAATGCGAGAGCGTTGGAAAAGTCGGGGAGTAAGCGTTTAAAGAAGGAAGATTTGCAAAGGGCTACAACTTTCGGGAGATGTAGGTCATGAATGGTTTGAGCATCAGCCCTATAAAGAAGATGGTGTCTTTCTTCCAGATTTACGATCGTGTTGAGGTTACCTGTCGCTGGTTCATTCTTTGACGATCAGAGGCAATGTCAGCATTATAATATCGTTTAAGTATGGGGAGCATGACACAAAAACTGATCACTTCTCGTCTGGATTTATCTCCAGTTCAGTATAAAGATCTAGAAGCATACCTGCCGATTTTTATGGCGCCGGAAACCTCAGAGTACTCAGACTTTCCTAGAACTAAAACTGAAAAGCGAGCAAAGGGTTTTGTCGCTTGAATGGAACGCATTGGTGAACAAGGCAAAGGATTTTGCTGGATTATGCGGGATCACTAGAATGATGAGGTTCTTGGCTGCATACGCTTAAATTCAATAGATAAACGAGCACCCATTGCAGAAATTGGCTATGAGCTCGGCTCCCAGCATTGGAACAAAGGTTTTATGACTAAGGCACTCATTGCTGTAACCGAACATAGCCATCACCAGATGAGCCTTTATCGGCTTGAAGCCTGGACGGTTACGGGAAACCCGGCATCAAATAGAGTTCTCGAAAAAGCAGGCTTCTCATAGGAAGACACTCAGCGAGGGAAGATAGTCCTTGGCAAACAGCGGTGCGGTGTTCACTTGTTTGGCCGTTTAGCTGCTGACTAAGAGGATGTTCTACTAAAGCGTTTCGATCAAAGTTTGAATCTATGAGATTCCCCAAAACTTCGATTTGTGATTCACTCTGTTCGGGAGGATCACAGCATGCCAGCACCAC
>NZ_LCWX01000137.1:0-320 GCF_001431305.1 Pseudovibrio sp. POLY-S9 | reverse complement strand
TACATAGGAGGGATCAACCGGACTTCATGGCCCAATTTGGTCAACTCACGCGCCCAGTAATGGCTTGTGGCACAGGCTTCCATACCAATAAGGCAAGGATCTATCCGTGTGAAAAACGGCAGTACCTGAGCGCGCCGCAAAGGCCGGTTGAAAGCGACTTCGTCACTTTTTGTGATACCATGAACCTGAAATATATTCTTGGCCAGGTCGATGCCGATAGTTGTAACTTGCATGGGGTGGCTCCATTCGTTTGCTGTCCATGACAACTGCAGTATGACGCATTACGGCGTTGGTGGGAGCAGGAGCCATCCACCCCATCA
>NZ_LCWX01000136.1:0-318 GCF_001431305.1 Pseudovibrio sp. POLY-S9 | reverse complement strand
GTGATCACTGCGCTGTTGATCTTGGCAACGGAGGACCAGCCGCCAAGGCCAAGCACAAGAACGCCCACAAGGACGAGGCCCCAGCGCATGTGTTTCTTACGAGAGGTCTGAATGGTGGAGAGGGTTGTTTGCTCAGGCATGTGGCACCACGCTCAATGGTCCTGTTTTTGCAGCAGCTGGGGCTGGTTGTGCGCCGGGGGCCGGTTTTGTACCGGGTGCTGGCACACCAGCTGGGGCGCTGATTTTTGGCAGGACTTCGTCTTTCGGGCCAAAGGCGGCCTGCTGGCCATCCTTCACAACAAGCAGCAGATCAACAGC
>NZ_LCWX01000135.1:0-1354 GCF_001431305.1 Pseudovibrio sp. POLY-S9 | reverse complement strand
GGCTCTCCTTCCATTATGTAGGGTCTTTAACCCTTGTTTCATAAGGGATATAGTGAGCTATCAATAACTGGAATGTCGCGGTTTTTATGAGCCAAATCAACATCCCCCTAGATATAGAATCCCTTGATATAGTTGCGCAAACTATTGATGATGAAGGGAATTTCATTCTTGATGTTGTCAGTAAGAACGACCACAGCACTTGTCATAAGTGCGGAAAACCCGCGACAAAACGCAATGGTAAGGCTCCCTCGAGACTGGTCCGGCACCTGCCTCTTCTTGATAGGCCGGTTTATTTGCGCATTACGCCAGTTCGGTATAGCTGCGAGCATTGCGATGATCATCCAACGACAACAGAGCAATACGACTGGTGTGAGCACAACGCCTCTGTGACGAAAGGGTTAGAAAAATACCTGATGCGGAGCTTGATCCATAGCACCGTCGAGGACGTTGCTAAAAAGGAGCAACTGGGCCCAAAGCTTATTCAAGCGGTTTTGGCCCGGCAGGTAGACATCAGCGTAGACTGGAGCACGATTGTGGCTCTTGAAACGCTTGGTATTGACGAAATAGCCTTGAAAAAAGGGCACCGGTCCTATGTGACGGTAGTGAGCGCCAAACCAAAGAGCAACAGCCCGATTGTCCTCGCCGTGCTTGAAGGTCGTTCGAAAGAAGATGTCAAAGCGTTCTTAAAGTCGATCCCTGAGCCTTTGAAGCAAACCGTGAAGCATGTTTGTACTGACATGTACGATGGCTATATCAATGCAGCAACCGAAGTATTTGGCGAGCAAAAACTGGTAGTTGATCGTTATCACGTCGCAAAACTGTATCGTCGGCCATTGGATAAGCTCAGAACTAAAGAAATGGCACGGCTTAAATCTGAGCTAGCACCTCAGGACTACGATAAGCTTGAAGGCATGATGTGGATTTTGAGACAACACAACGAGTGTTTATCTCAGGCGGATAAAGACAAACTGCATCACCTCTATAAACACTCACCCATTTTGAAGCAGGCTCATCATTATGCACTGCGGCTGACCCACATTTTTAACAGCCACAGCAGCAGAAAGTCAGCTCTTGCCAAGATCAACCGCTGGATCAAAGCAGTCGGGAAGAGTGGCCTGCGCAATTTTGATTGCTTTATCAAAACCCTAGTTAAAAACAAAGGATACATTGCCAACTATTTCAAGGGCAGAAAGACCAGCGGTTTTGTTGAAGGGCTCAACAACAAGATCAAAGTTGTGAAGCGCCGGTGCTACGGTCTGTTCAATACTCAAACGATATTCCAGCGGTTGTTTCTGGATCTGCAAGGCTATGAAAAATACGTCTGATTAGTTTTCTACAAAATGGCAGGAGAGCC
>NZ_LCWX01000134.1:0-509 GCF_001431305.1 Pseudovibrio sp. POLY-S9 | reverse complement strand
AGTTCCATGCGACCATCTTCACGAACCTTGATTTCACTTAGGGCTGTCCCATCAGCAAACTCAAAGCGCTCAATGTGCTCGCCCATATCTGCAAGACGTAGGGCCCCTGCGGCTCCCTCTGTGGTAGTCCAGCTAAAGAGGAGCGAGGTACCTTGATTGATATGCTCATAACTAGAGATGCTCAGGTCGGCAAGCGTCAGATCGCGGAACGCAACAGTATCGTTTCCACTTGATCCGCCTTCAGCATTACGAGTGATCCAAGTGTCACCTTTATCTTGCCCAATCAGGTAGATGTCATCGCCCGCATAACCAAAAAGATATTGTGCTCCGTTTGTGCCATCACCGGCGTAAAGCGTATCAGCCTTAGACCCGCCATAAATGTAATCGCTGAAAGACGTTCCATAGATCTGGTTGGCCTCGTTATCAAAGCCCCTCAAACCATAGCGTCCATCCTCTGCAATCTCAATTTTGTTCAGGGCTGTCCCATCAGCAAACTCAAAAAGCTCGAT
>NZ_LCWX01000133.1:0-926 GCF_001431305.1 Pseudovibrio sp. POLY-S9 | reverse complement strand
CAGTCAATGTGGACAATTTCAGTGCAGGTGAAATCGCCCAGCTTGAGAAGCTAGTCGTTCAGTCCCTTCAAGAAGATGCCCGCGCCATTACGCTCATGGATGATCTTGCGCTGGTCATGAATACTATGCGTCAGGACGCAACAATCCGTCAAAATGTTTCAACTGCAATTGACCTGCTGATTGAACACCAGCAGCATAACTTAGATCTCAACGGAGCTTTCACAACATTCAGCAATGTGGTGGCACAGTGGTATCAGGCCCCGCTGGATGTGCCCGGTGTTACGCAGGAAAACGTCGCCTCCGTTCTGAGTAATCTGTTTGTTGATGACCCGCTGTCTGTACAGCTCATGAACAATGCGCTCGAATGGGCTGAAAGCAATCCCGAAGCCTCGGATGCGCAGAAGGTCTATCATTCGTTCTTAAACGGTTATGACAACGAAGTGGACGCGGTCTCTGCGATCACCTATATCACCTGGGACCAAGAGGCAGATAACCCGACAGATACCTCTGATGACTTCTGGAGTGTGGAGACCAACTTCTCCCACGGCAACAGATCTCAGGATGTGGAGACGTTCGGTTCAAACTTTGATCTGATCAACAATGGGCTTTTGTGGACGACCGGAAATGCGACGGTCACCTCACAGACTGCAAACACAGCAGGGTTCTTTGTAGAGCTCAACGCAGCCATCTCTGATGGGCATCAGCCTGGTCGAAGTAACATAATCGAGACCACTGCAAGCGAAGAAGTCGCCAAACTCTGGGACCCGCTGGATCAAAGTAACTATGGCTTGCTCGATCTGGATGTTGATGAGACCAACTTTGCATTGTCTTATGTGACAGATTGGGCGACAGGAATTGCCGAGATTGATCCACTCGTGCTTGATCTGGACGGGGATGGCATTGAACTCACACCGTTTGCTGATCGT
>NZ_LCWX01000132.1:76422-79986 GCF_001431305.1 Pseudovibrio sp. POLY-S9 | reverse complement strand
CGCCTCCATTGATCAAAGGCCGATTGCATAGTGCGGTGACTGCGAAATGTTCTGTATGCCAGAACCTCCTCTTTCAGGGTTCGGTTAAACCGCTCATTTTTGCCCTTGGTTTGAGGATGGAAAGGTCTGGCATGGATCAGGCGGACACCAAGATGAGCCAACCAGATCCGCAATGGTGTCCAACGCTGATCGGTAAGAGCAGTCCCCCATGGAGAACCGTTGTCAACCAGAAAGGCTCTCGGCAAGCCGTAGAGCTTAAAGCTCTCTTCTAAAGCCGTTTTAACTGTGTTGGTGCGTTGGTCTGGGCAAGCCTTAAGGCAGGTCGCAAACCGGGAGTGGTCGTCGACAACCGTGAGAGGATGGCAACGAGTGTTATCTTCCAGCCTGATCCAACCTTTAAAATCCATTTGCCAGAGTTGATTAGGAAGAGGAGCTTCAAATCGCTGCCAATCCGAGGACGCTGGGATTGATTTCGGTTCAATACGGTCATGGCGCTGTAGAATGGCGTGCACCGTGGAGCTTGCTGGAACTGTAATGCCTTGATGCTGCAGATAAGCGCGGATCTTTCGAGCGCCCCAAGCCGGGTAAGTATCACGCACTGATAAAATCCTCTGCTCCACCTCCTGTGGTGAACGTCCAGGAGATGTTCTGGGCCGGTGGGAGAGATCATTCAAGTCTTCTCCCGCACGCCACCGCCTCAGCCATTTATAGCCTGTTTGTGGGCTGATACCGAACCGGCGACACAAGGCACGCCGATTAGCATTGTCCTGAGCTGCAAGTCGGACAAACTCTTCTCGAAGTTTCATTGTTGAACACTCTTTCCAAGGCATCCCGGTCCCTCCCTGAATGCCATGTTAATGTGTCAACCATCTCTCCGAACACCTGTAACCTATGTCTCCGGTATGTACATCGGGGGCCGGGATGACGGCGGCGGACTGAGATAAAGAGCAACTGACTTTCGCTTACAAAACTTCTTCCCCTCTCCAAAATCCTGCTTACTCTTAGTCCCGTGCCCACGCATTCGGGCAGGAGTGGACCGTCCATTCCGCGGCGTGGGTGGGGTTGGGCTGCTGGTACGAGGTAACGTATCGTGTCAGGAGGTCCGGTGAAGCGCCATACCCTATTGAGACCACAGTGGTAGTAGGGAGTTTGGGGTCGTTCCGGAGGGCGTCCGGTTATGACAGATAGTTCCTATCTGTCACCGGCAGGAAACTGCCAATGGTACGGAAACGTGCCAGTGACATGGGAACGTGTCATTCACGCCTGTCCGAGAGGGAGCCCGCGTGTTCATGAGAAAAGGCCCGGGCGAGGCGAACAGCTGATGCCGAAGAAACATATCTAACAAGTAGCGCAGGCAAAGCCTGTTCGCCTTGCTCCACCCGTTAAACGGGATCCTCAAACACAAACACCGCCGGGATGATCCAGCGGTGATATTCGTGCTTGTCAGTCTGAGCAGGCTGAAATGCTAGACCTTATGCCCGCAGTGGCCTTCTTCAAAAGCCCAGATGCCAAGGCCTTCGCCTTCTTCAAGAATGGAGTAGGCGACGTGGATGTCGACATTTGCCGGAATATCTACGCTGAACAGCGGTGGATCAGCGTCAATGTCCTCGCATGTACAGCCAAGCTTTTCCAGCTTAGACCACTGCTTGGAGAATTCTTCCGGCTGTGTCGTCTCTTCCACCATGATCCGGTAGGTGGAATGACCCGATGCCTTATCGACCCTGTCAAAAACAAGCTGCCCTTTTTGCCGGTTTGCAAGCAGCTCATCACCATTGGCAACGCCGCAAGCAAAGAAGGGTGTGTTTTCAAGCTTATAGCGATTGCCACCGAGCGAGCGTACCCACACAGTTTCACTCTCAATGCCGTGCCAGTCATGTGGATCCAGCTGGAAGACAAGTTTGTGCAGATTGCTGTTCTTATTCATGGGGCCTCACAAATTCTAAGCGCAATATACTCATGCGTTCCAGCGAAGCAACAAGCATCTTGAGGTAATGTGTTCATAGCCTAACAGAGCCGGTTTTTAGGTTAAAAGGTGCGTTTAAACACGTGGAACCCGCACCGGTTAGTCAAGAAAAAAGCCGAAGCAATCGCCCCGGCTTTAATCGATCAGATCTGATCTAAAACTTAGTCGCGCAGAAGATCGTTCACAGAGGTCTTGGCACGGGTCTGTGCATCAACACGCTTCACGATAACCGCACAGCCCAGGTTTGGACCTGGAGTGCCGTCTGGAAGCGGTTTGCCTGGCATGGAACCTGGAACAACAACGGAGTACGCAGGAACTTCACCGTAGAAGATTTCACCGGTCGTGCGGTCGACGATTTTGGTCGTTGCGGAGATGAACACACCCATGGAAAGCACGGCACCTTCACGAACAACAACGCCTTCAACAACCTCAGAACGAGCACCGATGAAGCAGTTGTCTTCAATGATAACCGGACCAGCCTGAAGTGGCTCAAGAACACCGCCAATGCCAACGCCGCCGGAAAGGTGAACGTTTTTACCGATCTGAGCACAGGAACCAACAGTCACCCAGGTGTCAACCATTGTGCCTTCGTCAACGAATGCACCAAGGTTTACGAAGGAAGGCATCAAAACAGCGGATTTGCCGATAAATGCACTACGACGAACGATGGAACCTGGAACAGCGCGGAAGCCAGCTTCTTCAAAGTCGATCGCGCCCCAGCCGTCAAACTTGGAAGGAACTTTATCCCACCAGGGAGCCTCGTCCGGACCGCCTTTGATGATCTGCATTGGGTTCAGGCGGAAAGAAAGCAGAACAGCTTTCTTGGCCCACTGATTAACAACCCAGTCGCCAGAGGATTTTTCCGCAACGCGCAGCTTGCCGTGATCCATAAGGTTCAGTGCGGTGTTTACTGCATCACGCACGTCACCTGTGGTGTCAGTGCTGATGTTGTCACGGTCATCAAATGCAGCGTTGATGGTGGCCTCAAGGGCCGCAAGATCAATCTGGCTCATTGGCGGCAGACTCTCATAATTAATGGGTTTCGAATTAGAGCTACCGAGGGGTACGCAAGCCCCAACCAGAAGTCAATACTCTCAGACTTCCGGTTGTCTCATGTATCAATTTAGGTTGCTTCATGTGCCTTGAATGGCTGCTGGGATTGTTCCATTAGCCATTTGTGGAAGGAAGATACCGGACGGGTCAAAGGACGGTTCGCATTACGTACAAACCAATAGCCACTTTCCAGAGAAAGGCGCGGCCAGTCCGGAACCACCAGATGACCTGCAGCCACTTCCTGTTCCACAAAGCGGGTATCAATCGCAATTGCACCCATGCCTGCAACAGCAGCCTGAATAGCCATGTTCCGGCTTTCAAACATCGCACCAGAGGTCTGATCCGGATGAGGCAGGCCAGTGCCATTCAACCAACGCGGCCAGTCTTCACGTCTGGAGGAGGTATGCAGCAATTTCAGCTTATCAAGCAGCTTGATGTCAGGGTTCGGGTCGCCGTTACTCAACTGAGGAGCAAACGCAACAACCAGATCTTCCTGCCAGAGTTGGTGCCGCTCAACATGCGGCCAGGCCCCATCTCCCAATCGGATT
>NZ_LCWX01000132.1:64418-76327 GCF_001431305.1 Pseudovibrio sp. POLY-S9 | reverse complement strand
GCGCAATCATAGGACTCTCGGTCAAGGTCCACGACGCGCATACTCGTCGAGATCAGCAGCTCAATATCCGGATGCTTATCCTGAAAGTCCGGCAACCGCGGAATAAGCCAGCGTGTTGCAACTGTAGAAAGGGTAGAAATGCGCAACTCAGTCCGGCTTCTGCGCCGGAAGGCTTCAACAGCGTGCTCGATTTGGTCAAACGAGTTGCCAAGATTGGAGGACAAGCGCTGCCCTTCTTCAGTCAGGGCAAGTCCGCGGCCATCACGAATAACCAGCGCGGCGCCAAGCTCGTTTTCCAATGATCGGAGCAGGTGCGTCAGGGCTGATGGTGTAACGCCAAGATCCTCTGCGGCACGAGCTGCTCGGCCGTGTTTGGCCAACAGTGAAAATGCGTGTAGCGCGCGCAGTGAAACCATGACGAATGCCCTTCCTTATGAGTTCTTGAATTAATCTCAATAAAGGGAAAAAAGGCATTCGTCTAGACGATCGTGATATTTTTTCTCTTTGCGCCTTATTATGCGCAAAAATTGCAATTTTTGGTCGAAACTGCCCCTACAGGAGTTTGAGATGCGAAACCGGGGCACCTTCGTGTTTTGATGGAATAGCTCTAATTCTTGAGTTCCCCTAGGATATTATAGAGGAAACCGTCCAGATGATCGGTCACGAAATCCACGTGAGGCTCGCTGCCGCTCGAAAGCTCCCAATCTTCGCGGAAAACCTCACGTGTTCCGTCCGGAATGACAAGAACAGTGCGCATGCCAAGAGAGTTTGGAACAACTAGATTGCGTGAAAGGTCCTCAAACATGGCTGCTTTCTGCGGAAGAATACCGTTTTTCTCCAAAAAACGCTGATAGGTCGCTTCAGCAGGTTTTGGAACTAAATCAGCCTCCATAATCCCGAAGATGTCTTCGAAGTGTTGTGTGATACCCAGACGATTGGCAACAGATTCCGCGTGTTTTCGCGTTCCGTTTGTCAGGATGTAGCACTTGCCCGGCAGTTGGTTGATCGCATCTGCAAGCTCAGGATTGGGATCCAGCACAGAGTGGTCAATGTCATGCACGTACTCAAGGAACTCATCGGGCTCAATGTGATGCTCAAGCATCAAACCACGAAGCGTGGTTCCATACTCTTTGTAATAGGAGATCTGTAACTCTCTCGCCTGCTCAGCCGGCTTTCCGGTGAGCTTTTGTACAAACTCAGACATCCGCTGATCGATTTGATCGAACAGATTTGAATGGTGAGGGTAGAGAGTATTATCCAGATCGAAAACCCAGCTTTCAACGCTGGCAAATGGGGAATTGGTCATGCTTATCCGTTCAGTTATCAGCTATGCCGATAAGTGTTGTTTGATACCAAGCAAAACAGGAAAGAATAAGGATAGCAAGAGAGGCGAGCGTCTTTCGCCTCCCTGCATCAATTATCAAGGTACGATCAGAGTACCTGCACCATGGTCGGTGAAGAGTTCCAAAAGAACGGCGTGGGCGACTTTTCCGTCAACAATAACAACGCCTTCAACACCCTGTTCAAGGGCTTCGAGACAGGTCTCAACCTTCGGGATCATGCCGCCGGAGATTGTGCCATCCTCAATAAGAGCCCGGGCTCCGGCACGGGTCAGCTGCTTGATAAGCTTGCCGTCTTTGTCCAGAACACCCGGAACGTCGGTAAGGAACAGCAGGCGTTTGGCGTTCAAAGAGCCCGCAATCGCACCAGCAAAGGTATCTGCATTGATGTTGTAAGTCGCACCATCACGACCCGGCGCAACAGGAGCAACAACAGGAATGAGATCACGTTCAAGGATCAGCTCAAGCACCTTGGCGTTGACTGCTTCAGGTTCGCCAACAAACCCAAGGTCCAGAACCTCTTCGATCTTGGAATCCGGATCACGGTGCTTGCGGTGCAATTTACGTGCAGTGACCATGTCACCGTCTTTGCCACAAAGACCAACAGCACGTCCACCTTCGCGGTTGATGTCTGCCACAATGCCTTTGTTGATGGAGCCGGCCAGCACCATCTCAACAACCTCAACGGTCGCCTGATCCGTCACACGAAGGCCGCCTTTAAACTCGCTCTTGATGTTGAGACGATCAAGCATCGAACCAATCTGAGGACCACCACCGTGAACAACAACCGGATGAACACCAGACTGGCGCAACAGAGTGATATCTCGGGCAAAGGCGCGGGAAAGGGAGTCATCTCCCATGGCATTGCCGCCGTATTTTACAACAACACGTCGGTCATCATAGCGCTGCATATAAGGAAGAGCTTGGGCAATGACGTGCGCACGATTACTGGATTCCGAGAAACTCATAGCGATTTGTACACCTGGAGAAGACAAAGGATTGATACGCAAATCACACGGACTGCGTGTGAAGTATATAGCCGCATTATGAACACGTCACAAATGTTCAGTCATCCCCACCTGCGTGGATTTACTCAAGTAATCGAGGAAATTGTCTAATGCCTCTCGCGTAAATAATCTGCAAAACCGTCTTCACCCGCTGGAGGGGAGAACAAAAAACCCTGAGCATTGGTGCAGCCGCTGCTTTCCAGCAAGTGCATCTGCTCTTCCGTTTCAACACCTTCAGCCGTCACTTCCATGTCTAGCAAGTGAGCCAGTTCAATCAGATGAGCGCAAGCGGCACTGTGAACAGCAGAGGTTGGCACTCCAGATAGAAAACTGCGGTCGATCTTGATCCGGTCAACTGGACAATCCAGCAAGTGCTTCATAGAGGCAAAGCCAGTGCCGAAGTCATCAAAGGCAACTGAGATACCCATCTCCTGCAGCTTACGCATGTTCTCCATGGCATGTGGCGCTCTGTCCAGATCAATCCGTTCTGTAACTTCAAGCTCTAAGAAATGCCCGGGGGTGCCAGTGTCCTGTAAAATCTTTTGAATGCGGGAGACGATGTATTGATCAACAAACATCCTGCCGCAAATGTTCACGGAGATCTTGAAACTAGGATCAACAAGATTACTCCATCCACTGCGTGCTTTGCAGGCCTCGCGTATAACCCAGTAACCAACGTCTTTACCAAGGCAACTGCGGCACAGGGTTGTGATGAAACGGGAAGGGGGCAACAAACCACTCTCCGGGTGCTCCCATCTGATCAGAGCCTCAGCCCCAACGAGCTTGCGATCTGTCACACGGACGATTGGCTGATAATGCAGCACGAATTCATCACGGAGGTAGGCAGAAATCAGTGAACGCTCCAGTGCGGTAGGCCCAAGCTGGCGTGCTTTGTACCACTTCTTCAAATTCAGCCCTGCCAACAGCAGCGTTGGTAGTGCATGAATGAAACGCCAAACATAGGTCAACGCATTGGTAATGGTATGCTCAGGTACAAGAGCCCAATGATGACGGAGGGACGGAGTTGCACACATACATCACCCCCTTTGACTGATTTTAGCACTGTGATTGTAATCTTGTTTGTCTTTTCCAGACATTCGACGACCTCCCCTTCGACGACGGTCTGTCTATATTCGGGGGGTAAATTGACCCAAGGTCAAGAAGAGGTTAAGGCGGGCTGGGGAAAAGGCAGCAAAACGTGAGAACAAGGGGAATTTTGGAAATTGCAGGATGGACAAGGGATGTTGGATATGTCTGCGGGGCCGCTATCCGAAAGAGGAAGGCGCAGGGAAAGATGAGCCCTGCACCTGCAATTGATTAGCCGTAACTGACCAGCTGTGCGATCTCTGCGCGCAATTCATCCAGACCGTTGCCTTTTTCTGAAGAGGTGGCAATGACTTCCGGGTGTGCAGCAGGACGTTTCGCGAGTACTTTCAGCGTCTCATCTTTCATACGCTGCAGTTGCCCTGGCTTCAGTTTATCTGCCTTGGTAAGCACGACCTGATAAGGCACAGCGGACTTGTCCAGAATCGCCATGGCATCAAGATCGTTCTTTTTGATGCCGTGACGTGAGTCGATCAAAGAGAACACACGGCGTAAGGTGCTTCGACCGCGTAGATAGTCAAAAATAAGTGATGTCCACGCATCGACCATGCCTTTTGGTGCTTCAGCGTACCCGTAGCCTGGCATATCGACAATCTTGAGGATGGAGTGCTCTGCTCCAAAGAAGTTCAGCATCTGGGTCCGGCCAGGTGTGTTGGATGTACGAGCCAACGTTTTCTTACCGGTGAGCTTGTTGATCAGGCTGGACTTACCAACGTTGGAACGACCGGCAAACGCGATCTCGATACCATCCAGCTCAGGAAGCTGATGCATCTCTTTCACACTGGTAATAAAATCCCAAGGACGCGCAAACAGAAGGCGTCCCGCCTCCAGTTGTTCTGCTGAATATTCTTTTTCTGAGCTCATGCTCTGCCTTTTAACCTGCAATCTCGATTTGGTCGAGTGCTGTTTTCCAAAGCGCAGCCTTATTGTTTGTCACGATGAAGCTTCACCACAAAAGGTGCTAACCCCAAACAAAAAACGCGACCCTGAGGCCGCGTTTTCGAAGTCTTATTCAAAGAGGAAAGCTTACTTGCTTTCTTCCTTAGGCTTGCGCTTGAACATGCTCTTCAAGTTATCAAAGAGCTCAAGTTTCACGCCCTGACGACGCATGATGATTCCCTGCTGTGCAACAGAAAGAGTGTTGTTCCATGCCCAGTAGATCACGAGACCAGCTGGGAAGGTTGCCAGCATGAAGGTGAACAGAACAGGCATCCAGTTGAAGATCATCTGCTGTGCAGGCTCAGCTGGTGCTGGGTTCATCTTCATCTGCAGGAACATGGTTACACCCATGATCAGAGGCCAGACACCAATCATCAGGAAGCTTGGCGGATCCCATGGGATCAGGCCGAACAGATTGAAGACTGTGGTTGGGTCTGGAGCAGAAAGATCCTGAATCCATCCGAAGAATGGCGCATGACGCATCTCGATGGTAACGAACAGAACCTTATAGAGCGAGAAGAAGACGGGGATCTGAATGACCATCGGCAAACACCCTGCCAATGGGTTGATCTTTTCCTTCTTGTACAGCTCCATCATGGCTTGCTGCTGTTTCTGCTTGTCGTCCTTGAACTTCTCGCGGATCTCAGTCATCTGCGGCTGCACGAGCTTCATTTTACTCATGGAGACGTAGGACTTGTTTGCCAGCGGGAAGAACAGGGCCTTCACAATAACGGTCACAAGCAGGATAGCGACACCGAAGTTGCCAACCAGAGAATAGAGCCAGTCAATTGCCCAGAACATCGGCTTGGTCAGGAAGTAGAACCAACCCCAGTCGATCATGAGATCGAAGCTTTCGATGTTGTAGGATGCCTGATAGCCTTCGATCAGCTTGGTAACTTTTGCACCTGCATAGAGCAGTGATGAGCTGGTGATTTTAGTGCCATCAGCTATCTGAACCGCGTCACCAAGATAGTCACTCTGGAAGTTCTGAGTGCGGGCGTTGTAGGAGAAGTTTGGCTGGAACTCAGTGCCCGGAGTTGGGATCAGTGTTGCAGCCCAGTACTTATCAGTAAAGCCGAGCCAACCTGTGTTAGCGCGACCTGGGCGAATGCTTCCATCCTCAATCAGGTCAGAATAGTTGATTTCCTGGAGGCCTTCTTCGCCGATAACGCCGATAAGACCTTCATGCAGTACGAAGAAGCCAGCGGTTTCTGGCTCGCCGTTACGCGCAATCAAACCATAAGGATAAAGCTGAACGTTCTGGCCAGTGCTGTTCTGCACTTCCTGGTCAACAGTGAACATGTAGTTCTCGTCGACGGAGAAAGTGCGCTTGAATACCAGTCCTTCGCCATTGTCCCAGCTCAGAACGATAGGGGAAGACGGTGTCAGGTTACCAGAAGTCTCTGCAGTCCAGACAGTTTCAGCATTCGGAAGCTTAACCTGTGCACCTGGATCCGCAACCCAACCATGCTCAGCGTAGTATGGCTCTGGGCTGCCTTTCGGCGAGAAAAGAACAACAGTTTCACTGTCCTTGGCCTGTGTCTGACGGTAGTCATTCAGGCGAAGGTCATCCAGCTTCGCGCCTTGCAAATTGACAGAGCCGGAGAGGCTAGGGGTGTCAATGGTCAGGCGAGGAGATGCAGCCAGTGCTTGTGCGCGACTGACGAATGATTGCGCCGCGGTCCCGCTATCGGTGCCAGGAGCAGCCACTTGACCGGATGCACCTTCAGGCAGTGCAACGGGTGAGCTGGAACCGGCTTGTTGTGCATCGTCTGCCAGCTGCGCCTGTTGCGCTTCCTGCTGAGCTTCTAACTGTGGTCCGGCAATAAAATATTGCCAGCCCAATAGCACAACCAGCGACATTACGATCGCTACGATCATATTGCGATTATCGTTCATCGACTGGATCACTCATTTTCAAAAGGGTGGAATAAATAGTCATCACTGGTCAGTTGGCCTCAACTTTATCATGTGGAGGTTTAGAATTTGCCAGCGAGTTCGGTTTTGATCGGATAGGGCGAGGTTTACGAGGCTTGAACGCATTTCTTACACTGCCTTTGAGGTCTTTCAGAAGATCTTCGAAAGGTTGTGAAAGTGCAGCTCTCCTGCCAACCAGAACATAGTCGGCGCCTATCTGGGCGATATCCAAATCAAGAAAGGCAACAGCGGCTCGAAGTCGGCGCTTTATTCGACTGCGCTCAACAGAGTTTCCGGTTTTCTTGGTGACCGTATAACCCATTCGAGGGTCGCCATCACTGCGGGTTTTAGCCGCTTGAAGCACAAAAGCGCGCCGAGCTGTCCTTCCGCCTTTTGCGACGGTAAGAAACTCGGAGCGCTTTTTGAGTGTTTTCATGTTTTTGCGGCGGAACTTTTGTTCAATGGATATGAAGTGAATGCCGCCGCGCAACGTCGCGATTAAGCGCTAAGACGCTTACGGCCTTTAGAACGACGACGTGCCAGTACCTGGCGGCCATTTTTAGTTGCCATACGTGCCCGGAAGCCGTGGCGACGCTTGCGAACAAGGTTGCTCGGTTGGAAAGTACGCTTCATTTTATTACCCTAGCAGAGCCGTTGGCTCCAACTTAAACGTTAATTTGGATTGTGCGTCTTCTCCCCGAAGTCACCGCGACTTTATTCAAGTTGCAGGACTTTGCGCAGGGGATCCGCACTCCTATTCGTCGGCGCTTATATTAGTGTGCGTGCTTCAAGTCAATAATTGCTGTGCCGGAATCTACGATATCCTGACTCTTTATTGCCTCACAGCCTCGTGTAGAGCCGTTACCCCTCATTCAAAACAGAGTGAAACTACGGGTAACGCACGAACCTGTGATAACACCGGAGGTCTTTCTGATTGTATGAAAATTGTAAGACATCAATTCATTAGGCGATTGAGCCTGCAAAAAACATAGTAACCTATTCAGTCTAGACTAGGCAAGAACACTGAGGTTTCGGTTCTTTTCAGGTCTGAACGTTGAAACCATCTAAGGAAAAGCACATGGGAATCACGGAACACAATGATAACAAGTCACCAGCCGAGGGAGCTTTGGGCTTCATCAAACGCTGGGGACTACTCTTTGTTATCCTTGCCGTGTCCGCCTATGGCATCTCTCAAGGCTGGCATCAGCAAATCACAATCAGCAACCTGATCAAAAATCAGCAACTGCTTTCTGGCTATCTGGCCGAATACCCAATCCTGACCCCGCTGATCTATTTCGTCGTGTACACACTTGCGGTTGCTCTGTCTTTCCCGGGTGCATCCCTGCTTACAATCGCAGGCGGTTTTTTGTTCGGTTGGTTCTTCGGTGGTTTGCTCACCGTTCTGGCAGCAACAATTGGTGCCGCACTGTTGTTCATCGCTGCAAAAACTTCGGTTGGTGCAACGCTCAAAGCAAGAGCAGGGCCGTTCCTCGATAAAATGTCAGAGGGTTTCCGTAAGAACGCGTTCAGTTACCTACTCTTTCTGCGTCTCACCCCAGTGTTTCCGTTCTGGCTCGTCAACATTGCGCCTGCGTTGTTCCATGTTCCGTTGAGCACATATCTGATCGCAACATTCGTCGGTATCATTCCAGGCACTTTCGCCTATGCCTTCGTTGGGGCTGGTCTGGATAGTGTGATCCTGGCGCAAGAGCAGGCAAATCCGGGTTGTTCGGCTGCTGGTACATGTGAGGTGGAGATTTCCGCACTCATTACGCCTGAGCTGATTTGGGCATTTGCAGCGCTAGGTTTGGTAGCGCTCATTCCGCCGATTGTTCAGCGTTTTCGCGGCAAATAAATCTCAGACCAGATCAATTTCGAAATTACGGACTTTCTCGATGACAAATAACAATAATGCAAAAACATTGACCCCGGATATCTGTGTTATTGGCGCTGGCTCGGGCGGCCTCTCAGTCGCGGCAGCTGCAGCAGCCTTTGGCGTGGATGTTGTCCTGATTGAAAAGGGTAAGATGGGTGGCGACTGTCTGAATTATGGCTGCGTCCCATCCAAAGCAATTATCGCAGCTGGTAAAGCTGCCGCTACCTTTCGGTCCTCAGAAAAGTTTGGCGTTGGTGCTCAAGAGCCTGAGATTGATTTCTCTAAGGTGAATGATCACGTTCATGATGTTATCGCCACCATAGCTCCACATGACTCTGTTGAACGCTTCGAAGGCTTGGGTGTGCACGTCATTCAGGGCGCAGGTGAGTTTACTTCCGCAGATACCGTCAGAGTCGGTGAGCAGATTATTAAAGCACGCCGCTTTGTCATTGCTACGGGCTCCAGCGCTGCGGTCCCTCCGATCCCTGGTATTGAAAACACACCGTACCTGACAAACGAAAACCTGTTTGAACTGAAAGAACGCCCTGAGCACTTGATCATTATTGGTGCAGGGCCAATCGGCATGGAGATGGCACAGGCTCACCGTCGTCTGGGAAGCCGTGTCACAGTCATTGAAGCATTGCGTCCATTGGCAGTGACCGATCCTGCCCATGCTGCTCAAGTCATCGAGAAGATGGAATCCGAAGGTGTTGAGATCCTTGCAAACACTAAGGTCAACAGCGTTGAACGCACTGACGCTGGCGTAAAAGTCACCATCAAAGTTGATGATGAAGCCGAAGGAACCGTTGAAGGCACGCATCTCCTGATCGCGGCAGGTCGTGCCCCGAACGTCTCTTCTCTTGGTTTGGAAGCCGCTGGCATTGAGTATAGCCGCAAAGGCATCAAGGCAGATGACGGGCTACGCACCACAAACCGTAAAGTATATGCGATCGGTGATGTCGCCGGTGGAGCGCAGTTTACACATGCCGCAGGAGCGCACGCATCACTCGTCATTCGCTCAATCCTGTTCCGCATGCCGGTCAACCACCACAACATAACAATGCCTGCGGTGACCTACACTGAGCCTGAGATTGGGCAGGTTGGTCTTTCAGAGCAGCAAGCACGCGAACAGCTGGGCGATAAGCTCAAAGTTCTGACAGCAGAGTTCTCCGGAAATGATAGGGCGCTGGCCGAAGGCAAAGGCAAAGGTCAGGTTAAGCTCCTGACCAACGGAAAAGGGCAGCTCGTTGGTGCGTCCATTGTAGGCCCAGGTGCTGGTGAGCAGATTGGTCTGTTGGCTCTGATGATCTCTCAAAAGTTGAAGGTCGGTGCTCTCTTGGGCGTGGTCTTCCCGTACCCGACACTAAATGAGGCAATTCGCAGAGCTGCACTTACTTATTATGCGGATGCCCCTAAAAATCCATGGCTCCGCAGAATTCTGGCGCTTCTGAGAAAGTTCTGATGACGCAGTTGTGATCAGCTGTGAGAGAAGTGTGTTGCTTGGCACACGTCATCTGCTAAAAATGAGTAAGGCATAGCGCGTAACAACAAATTGCGCTGCACGATCATTGTGTACCAACTCATCAGGTAGGTGGATGGCTCAAAATAATGGGAGAGTGGCCTCTGAAACAGAGGTCACACCGAAAAAGCTGAACTCGGATGAAACTCCGAAAGACAGACACCGCAAGATATTTGGCGGTGGAATGGGCCTCTCTGGCAAACTTTTGCTGCTGACAATCTTGTTTGTCATGCTCAGTGAAGTTCTTATTTTTGTCCCTTCAATTGCGAATTATCGAAACACTTGGCTGCGTGATCGATTGGCGGTTGGCGGTGTTGCCGCAACTTTGTTGTCAGAAAGTGAGACACTGTCTCCGCAAGTCCAGCAAAAGCTGCTTGAAGCAACGGGTGCTCAGGCGATTTCACTTGCCGTTGGAGAGCGCCGTAATTTGATCGCTATGGAGAGTTCAGAAATGAACATCACCAAGACGATTGATATGACACAAGATTCCCCATGGGATGCGATTGGGTGTAGCCTTCAGTTTCTGACTGGAACGCGAACCGGCCAGATCCGCGTCATCGGCGATATTGATATGCGCTCAGGTGGCAGAGTGGATATGGTCTTCCCAGCATCTTTGCTGCGAGACGATTTGCAGAAATATGCTCTGAACATTCTGCAGTTATCTCTCCTCATCTCATGCCTGACAGCCGCGCTTGTTTATCTGTCCATTCGGTCATTGCTGCTGCGTCCTTTACAACGGCTCACTGGCTCCATGATGCGGTTTGCTGAATCCCCTGAGAATGCGCGGGAAATTATCAAGCCAAGCGGGCGTGCGGATGAGCTGGGTGAGGCTGAAATTCAATTGCAGTCCATGCAGAAGTCTCTGAACCAGACATTGAACCAGCAACGCCGTATGGCAGCGTTGGGGCTAGCTGTTTCCAAGATCAACCACGATATGCGGAATTTGCTCGCGTCAGCACAGCTGTTCCTTGAGCGATTGGAGCTACTGCCGGACCCGACCGTACAACGTGTTGCACCCAAGATTCTTGCAACGCTGGACCGAGCGGCCAGCTACACCAGTGCAGTGTTGTCCTACGGCAAGGCTCAGGAGGCTGCTCCAGAGCTGCGTGTCATCCGCCTTGCATCGGTTCTACGCGATGTGGAGGAGGTTCTTGGCCTGTCCAGATACGCTGATGGCATAGAGATGCATGTCAGCGTACCAGAGACGCAGGAGTTGGAAGCAGATCCTGAACAAATATTCCGCGTATTGCTCAACCTCTGCCGGAACTCGGTGCAGGCGATGGAAGCGTCCAAAGGCGCGTCTGGTGTTGTTTGCAGGATTGAGATCCATTCAAAGGTAAAAGACGACATGCTGTCCATCTATGTCTCTGATACGGGACCAGGCATCCCTGCAAAAGCTCAGGAGGGATTGTTCAAAGCCTTCCAGACATCCGGCAAAGTTGGCGGAACAGGATTGGGTCTGGCGATTGCAGCAGAGATCGTTGTGGCGCACGGCGGTAAGATCACATTGGAGAAAGATGTGACAACCGGGGCTTGTTTCAAAATCCAGTTGCCATACCGGCATGGGGCACAAGCGACTGAAAAAATTACGAGACTAATCCCTGCTGACAGCAGCAAGGGCTAATCTCTGGAAAAGCTGTACTGTGCAAGTGCAGCTTTTCTCACGTTTAGGCTGCAATGCCCTACGTCTTTGTTCTGATAGTCAGAAATTGTTATCCCCAAAACGCAAAATCACTTTAAAAAACTTCTCTAAAGCGCTTGCCAAGGTCCAGTAAGGCGGCTACATAGACCCCCGTTCCGCAGGGAACGCGGCCTGCACCGGTAGCTCAGCTGGATAGAGCACCAGACTACGAATCTGGGGGTCGGGGGTTCGAATCCTCCCCGGTGCGCCATTTACTCTTCTCTAAAGAGTAGGTGGCTTAGATTGCACTAGGCCGATACATAATTCTTGTTCGCAAGAAACAGCGCACCGGTAGCTCAGCTGGATAGAGCACCAGACTACGAATCTGGGGGTCGGGGGTTCGAATCCTCCCCGGTGCGCCAATTTTCTCTCCTTTAAAATTTAGCTGCTTCATCTTATGGATGAGTTGTGCTTACTAAACTCTTCGAGCATTCAATTGCTTGATGCGAGAGTTTCTTCTTCGCTCTGCCCTTGTGGAAGATTTTCCAGCAAAAACCTGATGATGTTTTCGCCCATCACAGCTGCG
>NZ_LCWX01000132.1:60221-64320 GCF_001431305.1 Pseudovibrio sp. POLY-S9 | reverse complement strand
ATCTGTTTTTCTGTGAAGCCCTTTTTCAAAAGTTCCTGTGTCAGAACCGCATATTCAGATGTATCGAAGGCAGTCGTAACAGAACCATCGAAGTCAGATCCCAGCACCACATGGTCGATACCGGCAATTGAAACGGCATAAATAATTGAAGCTGCAACACCCTTTGGACTGATGTCGCAAGCTGCTGCATCCCAAAAACCGATACCAATCAACCCACCTTTTGCCGAAATCTTTCTGACTTGATCATCCGTGAGATTGCGAGGCGTGTCACAAATCCCCTTCACGCCTGTGTGAGAAACGACAATCGGTCGTGTCGCCATTGCCAGCACATCTTCAACCACCGCTGGAGAAGAATGAGCAACGTCAACAATCATCTCCTTCTTCTCCATAAGCCGCACCACGTCCTTGCCAAAGTCCGTGAGGCCTGCCTTGGATTGGCCATGGAGAGAACCACCCAGTTTATTGTCGAAGAAGTGCTGGAGGCCCATCAACCGCAATCCGCCCTCATAAAGCCGATCTACGTTCTTGATATCACCATCCAGTGCGTGCCCACCTTCTGTGCCTAAGACCCCGGCAATGATTTTGGAGCCTTGGGCTCTGGCTGTCAGGACAGCTTCCAGTTGTTCTCTATTATGGACAACAGTAATTTCGTCTGGATGTTTCTGCTCTAGATCGTATAGGCGCTGCGCCTGCAACAGCGCACGCTCAGAAAGCTTATTCAGTGCGCTAGAAGGCCAGCTTTGCAGCCAACCTAGCAGCGTGATGTTGTCAAAGGCCTCGGCTGAGTTCTTCTTGTAGTTTTGTCCACGGGGGGACTTGGTGACGCTGGTGAAGATTTGTACACCAACATTACCCTTTTTGAAGCGCGGCAGGTCTGAGTGACCGATCGAAGATTCCTGCGATATGTTCCGGTCCCAAAGCAAAACATCATTGTGAAGGTCCGCAATCCGTAGCCTATCGTGTAAAGCCTGTGCATCTGAATTGATGGAATAGGAAGCGTGTTCGATAACGTGATTTTGGGATTGATCAACATACTGGGCAACGTAGCCAGACCGTATGATACCGTATCCAGCTGCTGCAATAATCACAACGGCACCTAAACCAACCTTTAAATAAGAGATAGCCATAATACACGCCCAATATGTTTGTAGTCACCGACCCAGAAATATTGGTTTACCTTAAGGTAAATCGCATGTTTGTCCAGATACTCTAGCCGAGAGATGCTCCCGTTCCAGTGCAGGCGTGTTGCGTATCTCCTTGTAGGCAGACAACACTTCTGGGTAATATGAGAGCTAATTTCACCGGTTCTATAAACAGTTAAAGGCGAAAGGCGTTATCATGAATGCTCAGCAACTGGTCGAGACCATTCGCTCGCGTACATCTGCATCACTTAAGCTCATGAAAGCTCCCGGGCCGAATAGAGAAGAGATGAAGCTGATAATTGAGGCCGCTGCAGCTGCTCCTGATCACGGGCATCTACATCCATTCCGAATTTTGGAAATCCCGACAGACGCACGCAATGATTTGGGAGATCTGTTTGTAAAAGCCGTTGAAGAAATAAAAGATGACCCAACCGAAGAAGCGCTTACCCGTGCAAGGGAAAAAGCGCATAAAGGGCCTGTGCTTCTGGTTTTGATCGGATGTTTTCACGGTTCGGATGAGACCCGTATTCCCCAATATGAGCAAATGCTCTCAGCGGGGACAGCTTTGCAAAACATGGTGCTTGTAGCTCACGCAATGGGGTATGCATCCCGGATTACCAGTGGTGACAGTGCGCGTTCCTCTGCCTTCCATAAAGGATTGGGTCTCTCCGAAAACGAGGAATTCCTGTGCTTTATCTCTCTTGGCAAGGTTGATGAAGCAAGACCTGCCAAAGGTAGACAAGAAGCCCAGGAAATTCACTCAACGTGGGTGCCGGAATAACGCGCTTACTTCGCTTTTGGGCGGAACGCCACAATTACATCTGGGTCCGTTTCAATGCGCCCAGCACCGATCAGATCAAGGCAGTACGGCACTGCCTGGAACACTGCATCAAGACAGGTTTTGATGCTGGCTGGTTTGCCTGGCAAGTTGATGATGAGGCTTTTGCCCCGAATGCCAGCTGTTTGACGTGAAAGAATTGCTGTCGGCACCTCTTTCAAGGACAGTTGACGCATCAGTTCACCAAACCCGCGAAGCTCTTTCTCCATAACGAGCTCCATAGCTTCCGGAGTCAGATCGCGAGGAGAGGGGCCTGTTCCGCCTGTTGTAAGGATGAGGTCGATGCCATCTTCATCAGCCAATTGCTTCAAAGTGGTGCTGACGCTTTCGATTCCATCCGGAATGATCTTATGGATGGGCTCCCAGGGACTGGTCACAGCTTCTTCAAGGTATGCGAGAATAGCTGGGCCACTTTTGTCTTCGTAAGTTCCATCACTGGCGCGATCGGAGATGGTAACAGCTGCAATCTTCATGGATATCTCACATAGACACGGATGATTTGCAGCGAGAGTACGCGTGGAAATGCTTGGGTTCAAACATTAATTACCTGCTACTTTCCTTGTCCTCTTATTCTTTCAGGCCTGCAGAGAGCCCGTATCCTTCTACGGTTTGCCATCTACTCCCCATGTGTTTCTCACTGTGTATTTTGATAGACTGACGCTTCTTTGTTTAAACGTTACTATCCCGTCATTACTGAAGTTTTTAGGATGTAATCTACGTAATCCGGGGGGAGAAGCTGCAACAGATTGAGATGCATTTTACCCGTAACAGTAATGGTCTTTTGCAAGTCCGATACTAACTTTGGGTAAGGTCATGTGCAGTTATTCTAAGACACTCTCAGCTTACAACTTTGATGCGCCGGGATGTTTCGGACATGTACTCTGCAGCTGTGCTAAATAGAACAGATATGGGTAAGTACGTAGAATAGCTTGGCGATCTGAATTTTGAAATGCACTCAAACAGCTGTTGGGCTGCAAAGCGTAAGGAATCCGCTTAATGCGTAAAGTGCAAGTTGCTGCATTAGATGAACTTGAAGATCGTAAGCCTGCTCATGCACTTGTTAGCGAGGTGGATCTCGTTGTCGTAAGGTTTGATGAGGACATCTCCGTCCTCTATGGTCGTTGCCTCCATCGCGGTGCATTGCTTTCTGATGGATATGTCAGAGGTCGCAATCTGATTTGTGGATTGCATCAGTGGGATTATCGCCTGAACTCCGGCGTCAGCGCCTATGACAACAAAGAGTGTCTGCGAAAATTCACGCATTTCGTCGAAGACGGCAACATCTATGTTGATGAAGATGAAGTGAAGGCATGGGCTAAGGACAATCCGCAGCCCTATTTCCGCAAAGCCTATCTGGGTGAGTATGCGGACTTTCATGGTACGGAAGAAGAACCTCATAACAAACTGATTCAGACATACGCACGCGCAGGTTTGAAGCAGACGGGCCATCACGGCGCAATTGAAGCGATGGGAGTGCCGACAACAGAGCTACCTCAATGGGAAGATATTCAGATACTGACAGCGCAGCTGCAAAAGCCGCCGCGGTTGGATGAAGAACCCGTTGGAACTGATATTGTTATCGGCCCCAAGGCCCAGAAGCCGTTACACCTGAAAATCCCGCTCTTTGTCTCAGATATGAGCTTTGGCGCACTATCAGAACCCGCCAAAATTGCACTTGCTCGCGGAGCAGAGAGCGTTGGCACAGGCATCTGTTCTGGTGAAGGTGGGATGCTCCCAGAAGAGCAAGCAGAAAACACACGCTACTTTTATGAATTAGCTTCTGCACGTTTTGGTTTCTCTTGGGATCAGCTGGAAAAAGTTCAGGCCTTCCATTTCAAAGGCGGGCAGGCTGCCAAAACCGGAACTGGTGGACACCTCCCAGCTGCGAAAGTGACTGAGAAAATCGCAGCGGTGAGGGGACTACCTCCGGGAGAGGGCGCTATCTCGCCTGCAAGATTTCCTGAGTGGATGAAACCAGCAGATTTTCGCAAATTTGCAGATGAAGTGCGCGACAAGACTGGCGGTATCCCAATTGGTTTCAAGCTGTCTGCGCAGCATATCGAGAAAGATATCGATGCAGCTCTGGAAGTTGGCGTTGATTACATCATCCTCGATGGGC
>NZ_LCWX01000132.1:29514-60125 GCF_001431305.1 Pseudovibrio sp. POLY-S9 | reverse complement strand
GTGGCGGTGGCACCGGTGCTTCGCCGCTCGTGTTTAGAGATAACATCTCTGTTCCAACCATTCCGGCGTTGGCGAGAGCGCGTCGTCATCTGGATCGCAGTGGTCAACGGGATGTAACGCTTGTCATCACCGGCGGTCTTCGCAAACCGGAAGATTTCGTGAAAGCAATGGCCTTGGGTGCCGATGCCATAGCCCTGGCGAATGCGCCAATGCAGGCCATCGGCTGTATCGCCATGAGGGCATGTCACACCAACAACTGCCCGGTCGGTATTGCCACCCAGAAAGATCATCTGGTCGCGCGTCTGGAAGTTGAAAAGTCTGCAAAGCGTCTGGAGAAGTTTTTCACGGCCTCAGTTGAACTGATGAAGGTGATGGCCCGGGCTTGCGGGCATGCGCATATCTCCGATTTCTCTATCGACGATATTACAAGTTGGAAGAAGGAAATGTCGGAACTTGCTGGTATCAACTGGGCAGGGCACGGCCCCAATGACTAATTCTCCTTGCCATCAAAGGCAGCACAAAATCAGTAGGGTGCAGAAATGATTGTTGCTGAAGGTATTATTCTGATTGCACAAATTTACTGCGTGATTGGTCTTGTCGTCGCACTGGCCTTTATCAGTTTTGGCCTTGGGCGCGTGGAACTTGCCGCACGTGGAGCTTTTCTTTTCCGCCTGCAAATCATCCCGGGGCTGATCCTGCTTTGGCCAATCGTCATTGTGCGTTGGATTGCGCTGGAACGCTCCGGTGAAAAAATCTTGCTCGATAAAGAAGAAAAAGAACTCCACGAAGAGCAGGAGGCCAAGAAGTAATGCAACGTGCCTATAGAAAAGCCCACCGCACCATTTGGCTCATTCTGGCCATTCTCATTCCTCTCGTTTTGGGCCTAGCGCTTTTGATGCGTCCGACAGGAACGCACGAACAGCCGCCTGTTCCCCTTGACGACACAGCAAAGTCGGCTCTGGAGGCAAACCAGTGAGTGTTAAATATGTACCTGTAATCTGGAACCGTACAAAATTTGTCTATGATGCCGTCGTCTTGGCAACTGTTGGCGCATATCTGGGAATCTACATCTACATCGCGCCGATGTTCCAGACAGTCACAAGACCGATTGATTGGGATATCTACAAAGCGCAGGCATTTGGTACCTGTGTCTTCTTCCTACTCACATTTATTCTATGTATCGGGCCACTAGCTCGACTGGACAAGCGCTTCCTGCCGCTTCTTTATAACCGCCGTCACCTGGGCGTGATCACTTGCGTGCTGGCCTACTTCCATGTCGACAACATTCTTGGCTGGTACAATGCGTTCTCGCCAATTAATCGTTACGTCTCGGTCTTCATTGTAAATACCAGCTTCGACCGTTTTCTTGGTTTCCCATTCGAAATCCTAGGCGTCTTTGCCCTTCTGATCCTGACCATTCTCGCAGTTACAAGTCATGATTTCTGGCTGCATTTCCTAAAGCCTACGCTTTGGAAGACCCTCCATATGGGAATCTATTTGGCGTATGCGCTGGTTGTTGCCCATGTTGCACTCGGTGCTTTGCAGAGCGCTGCCGGTCCTTTCATGACCACTGCAGTCGGCGCGTCTGTCGCGCTTGTCGCCACTTTGCACCTGCTTGCTGCAAGAAAAGAGCACCTCTTTGATACGCAACAAAATACGATGGATGACAGCGACACGTGGATGGATGCAGGTGATCCAAAAGATGTTCCTGATAAGCGGGCGAGAATTATCTCCATTACTGATGATGAGCGCGTCGCGATCTTCAGAAATGGCAAGAAACTCTCTGCGATCTCCAATGTTTGCGCCCACCAGAACGGACCTTTGGGAGAAGGTAAGATTGTCTATGGCTGTGTGACCTGCCCATGGCATGGCTATCAGTACCGCCTGGAAGATGGAAAATCTCCTCCTCCATTTACAGAGAAAATTTCCACTTATCGGCTCAAATTGGAAAACGGTCGTTTGTGGCTGAACGTAGAGGCTCTGCCACCGGGAACGTATGTTGAACCTATTGTTTCTCCGATAATGGCGGAGGGAAATTAATGGCCAAAAAGAAACCAGATCCCTTCTTTATCGGTTGGGCGAAAAAGCCACCAAAGAGCCTGCAAGGCTTCTTGTTCTTAATCTCTGCAATTCTCGTTGGTGCAGCAGCAGGCGTGGCGTTTGGTATTGGCTCGTCTGTTCCTGATCCGGGTGACGCCCGCTTTGCTTGGGGCGCTGGATATCAAACGTTTACAGGCTACGTAGATGCAAAACCTTACCCTCTACTCCGGCTTCCTGCTGGAGAAGATGGGCGTGACAAGCCGCATGCCATGCTGATTTCTGGCATTGGCAAACGCGGCATGCAGCAACTTGCCGGCCCTTTGGATGGTCAGCCTGTTGATGCTGGCGGCATTTTGCTGAAGCGTGGTGATCTCGATATGTTGCAGGTCGGAGGTAAAGTCTCTCTTCGTGCTGCGGAAAATCCGGTCCAAAATTTTACACCAGCACCAGCAGAGCATTTAGGAAAATGGCGGCTAACCGGTGAGATTTGTGATGGTAAATGCTACAATGGCGCAATGCGTCCGGGCGTCGGATTAGCCCACAAAGCCTGCGCAAATCTCTGCATCATTGGCGGTATTCCTCCTGTTTTTGTGACTTCTACGCCTCTTATGGGAAGTGAATTCTTCGTGTTGGCTGACGAAAATGGTGAGCCTTTGACTGCCGAAGTTGAAGATTGGGTTGCTCTACTGATTTCGTTGGAAGGTGAGGTCGAGCGCCGGGATGACCTGATGATCTTCAAGGTGAATCTGGACAGCGCTAAACAACTCTAGCTTATCGGAGACAGCACTTGCGGCGGCGAAGCAGTTTGCCGCCCAAAAACAGCGTATCCAAAGGTTGAAGTGGCGTAACAATTCATAGACTGCTAAAAACACCATGTTTGCAGTGCAACACAAATTGTATTGCGTCCTCCTTCCTAGGCGCTCTTGTTTGCCGCATGTTCCCAAGCGTGCGCACAAAGCAGCGCCGCCGCTAAGCACAATCTGGTGATCCAATGATACAATTTTATGCCTACCCAGAATCCGTATTCTGCGCGAAAGTTCGAATTGCTTTGGATATGAAAGATCTGGATTACGCCGAGCTACCGCCCCCAGATGGATATGGATCAGCAGCCTATAAGAAGATCGTTCCAGCGGGTTCAATTCCCGGCCTAAAGGATGGTGAAGCTGCTCTGTCAGATTCAAACGCGATCCTTGAGTATCTTGAGGAAACCGCACCGTCTCCAGCGTTAATGCCAGAACACCCTATCGAGCGCGCTAAAGTCAGGGCACTGATGGGTCTGCACGACACGCGGATTGAACCATCTGTTCGCGCATTTTATGCCCCAATCAAAGCCGGAAAGCCGCCGAGGGATGAAGTCTACAAGCAGTTGATCAATGACATGAGTGTTGCGTTCGAACGTTTGGAGGACATGATTGAGGCTGAGCCGTATGCGATTGGCCATCATGTTACTTTGGTTGATGTAGCCTTTGCCACAACGTTTTCTCAGGCTCAGCAGCTTGCTGGTATGTTTGGTGGAGAGCTAATGCTGAAGCCTAAATGCCAACATTGGTGGCAAGCTATGCAATCTCTCTCTCATGCTGCAACGTCAATCGATATAAACCGCAAAGCGATGCAGGATTGGGTTGCAAAGTTTATTCAGGTAGACGCATAAGCGTGCAGTGAGCCCAAAAGATAAAGGCGCCCCAATTTGAGGCGCCTTTCTTATTCTTCATGAACAGTTTTTACTGCGCCAAGCCCCATTTTTGAGCTGTCGCATCAAGGAAACCATTCATCTTTTTAATCTTGATCCAGTTGTTGATGTAGTTGATCCAAACCTGATCAGTCTGCGGCATCAACATAGCGATCGGGGTCGGGTTTCTGCTTTCAGAAACTGGCACGTTGGTGATCTGCTTGAACTTCGCTTTCAGCGTAGCACCTTCAATGTTGGAGGTGATGAAAACATCAGCGCGGCCTGACAGCACTTCCTGATAGCCACGAGCAGGTGCCTCAACAACTTTGATAGTTGCATTCGGGAACCATTCCTTGCTCAGCTTCTCAAACGTAGTGCCAAGCGTGGTTGCGACCGTCACGTCTTTCTGGTTGATGCTGTCCCAGCTGTTGAACTCACCAACTTTGCTGCTGGTCGTATACGGCAGGATCTCAACGGAAATATAGCTTTCGGAGTAACCAGCTACTTTCATGCGGCTTGGGGAGATTGAAGCAGAGCCAGTCAGGTTATACTTGCCTGCAACGATACCATTCACCAAGGTTTTCCAATCGGTTGGAATAAAGGTGAGCTTCACACCAAGGTCGGTTGCAAGCTCGTTCATGATGTCGATGTCATACCCTTTATATCCATTGCTGGCAGGATCTCGAACAGACATTGGGTTCCAGTCTCCGGTTGTACCAACCCTCAGTTCACCGGAATCCAAAATTTCGTTAAGCGCGGATTGCGCAAATGCAGAGCCGGAGAACAACGTGCCGGCAGCGAAAATTACAGTAAGAAATGAACGTAGCATCTTCATGAGAGTTCCTTGAAACGCAGTTGGAATCTGGCCCAATGCAAACCTAGCCATTTTAGCGATAACTACAATGCTGTTTTTGAGAGAAAACCGACTTCAATTAATTGTGTGCGGTAAGTCTCTATAAGATTTGTATAAGAGCGCACGACACTCTAGGTTTTGTGTCCGGCAATCTATCTGTGTTGAGGCAGATACATGAGCTGCTTACGTGTTTTGCTTCCGTTGGCAGCCTTCTTAAATTTGGAAGGTGGATACCTTGAAATTCCGAAATGCAGCAGTGCTCGTCGCATTGGCATTCGTTTTGGCGGGCTGCACTGGTGACCAGTGGGGCTGGTATGTAGTCTCACCAAACACTGAGACAGGAAGAGTTAATCTCGGTTTCATGATCGCCGGGCTGCAAGAAACAGTCAGTGTCTCGCTCACAGCAATCGCAATCTCCATGTTCGTTGGCCTTATTGTCGCTCTGCCGGGGCTTTCAGACAATAAGTACGGAATTGCGTTCAACAGAACTTACGTTGAAGTGGTGCGCTCAGTGCCAAGTCTGGTGCTGATTTTTTGGGTTTATTACGGCTTGCCTGTTGTCGCGAATATCTCAATCAACGTGTTCTGGGCAGGTGTACTGGCTCTTGCCCTGTCAGACAGCGCGTTTCAGGCTGAAATTTTCAGAGCAGGCATACAGTCAGTCGATAAAGGACAGGTCGAAGCGGGTCGCTCTCTTGGGCTGAGTTATTTTCAGCGTCTTCGCTTTATCATTCTTCCGCTTGCAATCCGCCGTATGCTGCCACCGCTTGGAAACCAACTGGTCTATATGCTGAAAATGTCGAGTTTGGTGTCCGTGATTGGCCTGCAAGACCTGACAAGGCGTGCAAATGAGCTGGTCGTCACAGAATATCGACCACTCGAAATCTACAGCGTCCTTGTGCTGGAGTATCTAGTTTTGATCCTGATTGTCTCGCAAGGTGTTCGTTGGCTGGAGCGTCGTTTTAAGGCTGAGCATGCCTAGAGAACAGGCTGTTACCTAGCTTTTCACTGGTGACCAGTTGGCCAGCAAAGCCTTTAGTTCCGGCTCATCTACAGCATGAACAGCATCGCTTACGGAGAACCATTTCCGTGTGCGCTCGTCCTTTTCTGGCCAGTCCTCAAGCATCTCAGTCACTTCCAGCGGAAAAACCTTCACGCGGCAAGGGATCGGCTCTTTGGTGACCCGAAGCTTAGGGTAATGATAGATTCCAGCAGCTTGATCTGTCAGCTCACCTTTAATGCCAGCTTCTTCGAAGGCTTCTTGCTCTGCGGCTTCTCCACCACTGAGATCCTTCATTGGCCAGCCTTTAGGGAGAACCCAACGCTTGGTTTCGCGGGACGTAATCAGAAGAATTTGTAGCTTACCTTTTTTATTCTTTTTGAAAGGCAGTGCAGCAAACTGGCGTTTTGGTTCTGGCCAGACTTGTGCCTCTGTCTTTCTAAGGGCACTCTTCATGGGTTTCTTCCTTAACAGTGATCCGGCCTAGTTTCATTTTTGTTTGATCCAGATCTTCAGCCGTGAGCAGAGCTTTCCTTTGTTTGTGGTAGGAAGTTAGATCTGCCCCTGACTATCTAGTGTACTGCTTATATTTTTTCAGCGCTATTGCAAGATATCGCTGTGATTGCAGCCAGATTGAGCGAGATTTATTTCCTTTTCTACATATTTAGAATATTTGTTCTGAAATTTCTAGATAATACTTTTTACCTAGACTTCATGGCGAGACTGTTGCTAAAAATACTTTAAACTTGAAATATTAAAAAATGGAATCGCAGCTCGGTATTGCTTTGATGCCAAAAAGAGTGTGATCATAAAAACGATAATAGGGGGCTGATAGTGGAACTGGATGCAGTAAGCATTGAGCAAAGAGATGGAGCTGACCCGCTCGCTCATTTGCGCCAGCTTTTCTCAATTCCTGATGGGATTATCTATCTGGACGGAAATTCATTGGGGGCTCTTCCTAAGAATGTGTCTGCGGTATTAGCCAATGCGGTCGAAGAGCAGTGGGGCAAAAGCCTCATTAAAGGGTGGAATTGCCACGGCTGGATTGATCTGCCAAGCAAAGTCGGAAACCGGATTGCCAAGCTCGTTGGAGCTGATGACGGAACCTTGATCTGCGCCGACAGCACCTCTCTTAATGTCTTTAAAGTCCTGGCGACTGCCATCAAAATGCGTCCGGAGCGTAAAGTTATTCTGTCCGATACAGGAAACTTCCCGACTGATCTCTACATGGCGCAAGGTCTGAAAGAACTGGCCGGCGGCGACATTGAGTTGCGTCTGGTTGCTCCGGAAGACGTTGAAGCTGCTCTCGATGATACTGTTGCAGTCATGATGCTCACAGAAGTGGATTACCGCACAGGCCGCAAGCACGATATGGAAGCGTTGACTGAGAAAGCGCATTCTGTTGGCGCGTTGGCGATGTGGGATCTATGCCACTCTGCAGGTGCTTTTCCGGTCCATCTGAAGGAAGCAAAGGCGGATTTTGCCGTTGGTTGCTCCTACAAGTATCTCAATGGCGGCCCCGGTGCTCCGGCATTTGTTTATGTAGCGCCACAACATCAGAACCATTCTGGTAACCCACTAACGGGCTGGATGGGGCACGATGCGCCGTTTGCTTTCGATCTGGGGTATACGCCATCTGCTAAGACAGACCAGATGCGCGTTGGTACGCCTCAGGTTCTTGCCATGACGGCTCTGGATGCATCTTTGGATGTGTTTGATGAGACTTCTTTGGAAGCGCTGCAGGCTAAATCCATTGAGTTGAGTGAGTTATTTATCACCGAAGTCAAACGTCGCTGCCCTAATCTGGCACTTGCGTCACCAACGGACCCACTTAAGCGCGGTTCTCAAGTCTCGTTCCATCACGAGCAAGGCTATGCAGTCATGCAAGCACTCATTGATCGTGGAGTGATTGGGGACTTCCGCGCACCAAATATCATCCGCTTCGGGTTTGCTCCTCTGTACCTCTCTTTTGCTGAGGTCCTAAAAGCTGCTGAGATTCTTGAAGAAATTATTGCAGGAAATCTCTGGGACAAGCCGGAATACCACCAGAAGAGCAAGGTTACATAAGCATGGTTGAGAGTATTGATCGCAAATTAGAGCACCACGGGGCAGAACTCTCTTTCAAAGAAAACATGTCTTATGGCGATTACCTTCGTCTTTCCGATGTGCTGGGTGCGCAAGCGCCTCTAACTGAAGCTCATGATGAATTGCTGTTTATCATTCAGCATCAAACAGCCGAACTTTGGATGAAGCTGGCGATCCGTGAGATGTCGGAGGCTTGCACTGCTTTGGCAGAGGATGAGTTTGCTGAGGTCTCAAAGCTGATGGCCCGCGTCAACAAGATCTTCGCGCAGCTCAATAGCGCGTGGGACATTCTGCGCACCATGACGCCAAGCGATTACACCACGTTCCGCGATAGCCTCGGCAAGTCATCTGGATTCCAAAGCTACCAATACCGTGCCATCGAATTTGTGGTCGGTAACAAAAACCCGGCCCTGATGAAACCACATGAGCATATGCCGGAAGTATCAGCATGGCTTCATCAGATTTATGAGGCACCGGGCATCTATGATCAGATGGTGCGTGCTTTGGCGCGTGCAGGCTTCGAAATCTCCGATGCAGTACTCAAACGGGATGTCACCAAGCCATATACAACTGATGCGTCAGTTCAGAAGGCTTGGGAAATAATATATCGCAATCCACGTGATAATTGGCATTTCTACGATCTCGCGGAGAAGTTAATCGACTTTGAGGACTTTTTTCGTCGGTGGCGATTCAATCACCTTACAACCGTAGAGCGTATTATTGGCAGCAAAATGGGTACTGGAGGCACTTCAGGGGCACCGTACCTGAAAAAAATGTTGGATACTGTGCTGTTTCCAGAACTTTGGCAGGTGCGCAGTGATCTGTAAGATTGCTGCGAAAATTACTCAATTTATGGAATTATTTTGTTCTAAAATCTCTTCAAACTGCGCATATAAGTGGAATTATCGATATGTTTCAGGCAATATATGCGCAGTCGAAGCTGTTTTCTCGCAACTTATGGGAAGGTTGTTGGGAGATGGAATCTGGAAAGTTTCACTCAACTTGTCCAGATAGAACCACAATAATCGAGTGATTAGGCTGCAAATGGCGCGGACTTCTGCCTTGAAATAATATGCTACTAAGGGCATTAGGTAGGTGCTTGACAACAATAAAACGCCAGTCCTTTGCAGTCTGGGGGGATAATAATGCTGGAAATCGAACAGCTGTCGAAGCAATTCGGCGGGTTTAGAGCCGTCAATAATTGCTCATTTTCGGTTCAAAAGGGCACAATCACAGGTTTAGTCGGTCCAAATGGCGCTGGTAAAACCACAACGTTTAATCTGATTGCCGGTGCCCTTCAGCCAACTGCTGGAAAAATCAAATTTTTGGGAGAAGATGTAACGCGCCTCAGCTCTGATCAGCTGTTTCATAAAGGCTTGGTACGTACATTTCAGATCCCGCATGAGTTTCATCGTCTGTCAGCTCTCGAAAACCTCATGTTGGTTCCGCCCGCTCAAAAGGGTGAGAGCTTATTCCAGAACTGGCTCAGCTTTGGCAGCGTGAAGAAACAAGAAGAAGAAGTACGCCAGAAAGCTTTAGAGACACTGGAGTTTCTGGAACTGTCTCATGTTGTAAATGAGCGTGCAGGTAATCTATCCGGTGGACAGAAAAAGCTTCTCGAGCTTGGCCGTACAATGATGACCGATGCAAAGCTTGTTCTGTTGGACGAGCCTGCCGCTGGTGTCAACAGAACATTGCTACGCCGCCTTGAAGACAAAATCCAAATCCTGAACCAGGAACGTGGCTACACATTCGTTCTGATTGAGCACGATATGGAGATGATCGAGAAGCTCTGCGATCCGGTGATCTGTATGGCGGAAGGCTCGGTTCTGATTGAAGGTGATTTCCAGACCGTTCGTTCTGATGCGCGGGTGCTTGAAGCCTACCTCGGTGAAACGGTTGGGGAGGCTGCACTCTAATGACGTCTCAAGCAATTGCAGAGCAACCAATGTCAAAGAACTCCGTGCAACAAAAATACTCCGGCAAACCAATCCTCACCATGACAGGTGTTCGTGGCGGATATGGCGATGCAGACATCCTGCAAGGGGTCGACATGCAAGTGACCGAGCAGGAAATTGTTGTAATCGTTGGCCCGAATGGAGCTGGCAAATCGACTGCGATGAAGGCGATCTTTGGCCTTCTGAAGGTTCGCGGAGGTTCTATTGTCGTCAATGGAACAGACATCGCGGGCTGGAAGCCAAACCGTATTGTACAGCACGGTGTTTGTTACGTCCCTCAGGTCAACAACATCTTCCGTGAGATGACCATTCACGAAAACCTCGAAATGGGGGCCTTCCTACGGAAAGGTGACATTTCTGAAAGTTTGGAAAGGGTCTACACCCTGTTCCCTGATCTCAAAGAACGCCGCAATGCGTTGGCTGGAAACCTGTCAGGCGGTCAGCGTCAGATGGTGGCAATGGGCCGTGCATTAATGCTCAACCCGTCATTGCTCTTGCTGGATGAGCCGACCGCTGGTCTCTCTCCAAAATACATGGAGCAGATTTTTGAGATCACCCGCAACCTGCGTGATGCAGGTCTTTCGATCTTGCTCGTAGAGCAGCACGCCAAGCAAGCATTGGCATTTGCTGACAAAGGCTACGTTCTTGCAGCTGGTAGCAACCGGCATGAAGGAACGGGGCAGGAGCTGCTCGCAGATCGTGAAGTCGCTGAAATGTTCCTCGGCGGGTAATAAGGGAAAATCCAATGCCATTCATGGAATTCGTCAATTTTTACCTCATGCCGGGGATCGTACTGGGCTCAATTTACGCTCTGGGCGCAGTTGGTATCACGCTGGTATTCGGTATTTTGAGATTTGCGCACCTTGCGCATGGTGACCTCGCAACGCTTGGCGCATTTGCGGCCCTCGGCGTGGTGACCATCTTCGGAGTAAGCCCTTGGGTTGCTCTTCCCGTTGCCATGGTTGTGTGCGCGTTTATGGCGATCGGCATCGATAAACTATTCTACGACTACCTCTCAGAGCGTCCAAAGATCATCGTGGTGATGTCCTCACTGGGTATCGCGTTGATGTTGCGTGCTGTCGTTCAGGTGGTCTGGGGTGTTGATACAGAAACCTATACCCGTGGTATCGTCAGACCAGATGATTACTGGGGCATCCGCATCCGTGATCGCGAGATCTACACCATCATTGCAATGTTTGTGATCGTCGGTGTGTTGTGGGCATTCCTGCAGAAAACCAAGTGGGGCAAGGCCATGCGCGCCATGTCCGATAACCCGGATCTTGCGCTACTTTCCGGTGTTGATAATCGCAAAATCACAATGTTGACTTGGGGCATCGTCGGCGTTCTGTGTGCGGCTTCTGGTTTCTTCCTTGGCATCAACACAGAACTGAAACCGCTTATGGGCTGGACCATGCTTCTGCCAATGTTCGCAGCTGCAATTCTTGGCGGTGTAGGGCGTGTGGAAGGTGCAGTCATTGGCGGCTTGATTGTTGGCATAGCTGAAGAAACATCTGTTCTGTTTATCCCGGGAGAGTACAAGGCCGCCATGGCGTTTGCGATCCTCCTGCTCATCCTTCTTGTGCGGCCAACTGGCTTGCTCAAGGGTAAAGTTCTGTAGGGGGAGAAGAAACATGGAACTCATCGGTCTGCTTAACTATGCGGTGTTCATGGCGATCTTTATCGGCATTTACTCCCTTCTGGCTCTCGGTCTTAATATTCAATGGGGCTTTTCCGGTCTCTTTAACGCTGGTATTGCGGGCTTCTTCGCTGTTGGAGCTTATTCATCTGCGCTGCTCACGGCACCAGAATCCGCTGTCCATCTGGGTGGCTACCAGCTGCCCGTTGTTGTGGGTTGGATCGGTGCGATGGTCGCTGCTGGCGCAATTGCATGGCCAATCGGCAAAGTCTGCTTACGCTTCCGCTCTGATTATCTGGCAATCGCGACAATCGGCGTGGCGGAAATCATCCGTCTGGTCGTGAAGTCAGAAGGTTGGATGACAGGTGGCGCACGCGGCGTGAATAAGATCCCGCGTCCATTTGGTGATCTGTCCTATCTGTATTCCCAGTTGGCTTATCTTGCTCTGGTCTTTGCCATCGTGCTCGTCGTGTACTGGGCTATCGAGCGTCAGATTTCGGCTCCTTGGGGCCGTATGATGCGCGGTATCCGTGACAATGAAGATGCGGCAACGGCAATGGGTAAGGACATCAAGGCGCGTCGTCTGGAAGCATTCATCTTCGGTGCTGCTGTGATGGGGCTTGGTGGTGCGCTGTTTGCTCACTTTAACCGATCCATAACCCCTGAAGCCATCGACCCGATGATCGCCACATTCCTGATCTGGATTATGTTGATCCTTGGTGGCTCAGGTAACAACCGTGGTGCACTTCTCGGCGTTGCTGTTGTCTGGATCATCTGGTCTGCGTCAGAGTTTGTAACGGATCAGCTGCCAACAGAATACGCCATCAAAGCTAAGTACATGCGCGTGTTTATCATTGGCTTGCTTCTGCAATTGGTCCTCCGGTTCAGACCGGAAGGGATCTTGCCGGAACCTCAGGGAACCGCTGGCAGTCCAGAAGTCAAAACCTTTCAAAAACAAGAAAGTGCAGCGAAATAACGCCAGCACTCGTGGAAATAAATTTTAACGCCCTGGTCAATCCGGATAGTATTTGAAACAGGGCTCTTTGGAGGTGAACTGATGCTTAAGAAAATCGCATTGGCAGCAGGCTTGTTCAGCGCTACTGCACTTGCATCCAACGCTGTTCAGGCTGATGTAAAAGTCGGTCTTCTGGGAGGTATTTCTGGTCCAATCGCGGCTATGGCTCCACCAATGCTGGACTCTGCAAAACTGGCTATCCAGCAGGTGAACGAGCAGGGCGGTATTCTGGGTGGCCAGAAGCTTGAAGCTGTTGTGGGCGACAGTGCGTGTAACCCGCAGAACGGCGTGGATTCCGCAACCAAGCTGGTAAACATTGAACAGGTTGCGGGTCTTATCGGCCCACACTGCTCTGGTTCAGTTCTGGCTGTTGCGAACTCTGTGACTGTACCAGCTGGTATCACGCTGATCACACCATCAGGGACTTCCCCTGAAATCACAGGTCTGGAAGATAAAGGTCAGGTATTCCGTACAGTACCTTCCGATGACTTCCAGGGCCGCTCACTCGCACGTACGCTGTTGAACCTCGGCACTAAGAAAGTTGCTGTTGCCTACCTCAACAACGATTATGGCAGCGGCCTTGCAAATGCTTTCAAAGTTGAATTTGAAGCAAACGGCGGTGAGATTTCTGGATATTCAGCACACGAAGAAGGTAAGGCATCTTACCGTTCCAATCTTGCTGAGCTGTCCCGTGGTGGCGCAGATACGCTTGTAATCTTCGATTACGGTGACGGCACTGGCCTGACCATCCTGCGCCAGGCGCTGGAAAACGGTTTCTTCACCAACTTCGTTGGCGGCGATGGCATGAAGTCAGATGCAATCATCCGTGAACTCGGCGCTGAAAATCTGACCACATTCATTGCTTCTTCTCCAGTAGGCGAGAAGTCCAACAGCCTTGAGCTCTTCAACGAAGCGTACAAAGCGGTTGGCGGTAACCCGGATGCAATCTTCGTATCCAACTCCTACGATGCTGCATTCCTGATGGCTCTGGCTCTGGAAAAAGCTGGTGGTGACGCTGCTAAGGTTTCCGAGGCAATGGCTGCTGTGTCCGACGGACAGGGTGAAGCTGTTCTTCCTGGTGAATGGAAGAAGGCAGTTGAGCTGATCGCAGCTGGCAAAGACATCGACTACAAGGGCGCATCTGGCGACCTGAACTTTGACAATGCTGGCGACGTCCCTGGTTCTTACGGCCTGTTCAAGGTCGAAGGCGATGCATTCGCGCTGCAGCAGGCTCTGAACTAAGGCTCAGAACAGTCAAATAAGGAAAGAGCCGGCCTCATCTCAGGCCGGCTTTTTTCATGGCAAACTTCTCACTTAGTAAGAATCAATTTGCCAAGTTTCGTGATCGACAATCGGTAGTTATCTTCGCGATGGGAGATTGTGATCTCGCGCTCATCGCCAAAGAGTGCCTTGCTATCAACAGTGCGCTCATGTGGCTGACTTTGTGAGCTTTCCTGAGCTTTTTCCATATCAGTCATTCGCCTCAGCCTTTCCCCAATTTTGGCTAGCGTGGATGGTCGCGATACCCTCAAGAGCTAGGGGGACTCTATCGCGTTTATTTCTTGACTTTCATATTCATGTTTTATTACAAGTGCAATGCCTACTCAATAATTGCTGGAGATCGCGTCCTCCCGCAAACCGTCCTGGAGTAGGATTTGTATCGATGCGCAAGCCAGCTGTTACTCTCTCCCTCAACGGCCAGCCAGCCCACGATATCCTTGATATCTGCGACTGATTTGCATTTGCAACTAAGTTTTAATTTTTGGGTTGGGGTCCTATGAATAAGTTGGTTAAGCTGTTTTCACTTGCTATTGCTGCCTTGTGGATAACGCAAATAACTGCAGCTGAAGCAGCAAACACGACAAGAGAACCAGTGATCGCTCTCCAGTTGAATAAAGCTGAGACCACTCAGAACGGGTGTCGTGTAAGCCTTCTTGTTCGCAATCACCTTAAAGATGAGATCAATCAACTGGCGTTGGATTTGGTAGTCTTTGATAGTACAGGCGGAATTGCTGATTTCCTGAGCATGAAGACAGGTCGTCTTCCTTCCGGAAAGACGCGAGTTCAGCAGTATGACCTCCCATCCAGCAGTTGTGCAGACATCTCGTCATTGCTCATCAATGATGTCAGCCAGTGCGAGGGAGCTGAAAATGTATCTCCGGCTAGCTGCTTAGACTCATTGAATGTATCCTCTCGCGCTGCGATAGAACTAACACTCTGAACCGCTGCAGAACTGAATTAGAAAAACAACGAGATTTCCAGAATGAATGCCATGATTGAAAACCTGGGCCTGACCGCAGCAATGACACCTTTTATGGATCTGCTTGCAAAAGGTGGTGTGGTTGTTGGGTTGCTGCTGGTTGTCAGCGTACTTGCTCTAACAATTGTCATTGCAAAACTCTGGCAGTTCTGGATTGCAGGCGTTGGTCGTCATCGCAAAGCTGAGCAGGCTGTGGCCTTCTGGCGCGTCGGCAAGCGTGATCAGGCCTACAGGATCGTGGTAACAGATCGCTCTCCGGTCTCCGACGTTCTGGCACATGCCATGCGCGGTCTCATGAAACCGCAGGTGCCTGAGAAAAGAGTCCGGGAAGATGTCGAGCGCGTTTGCTTCACGCATCTCGCGGATCTTCGCAGTTATCTGCGGGCATTGGATATGATTGCCCAGATAGCTCCTCTACTCGGCCTGTTCGGAACAGTGCTTGGGATGATCGGGGCGTTTCAGGCTATGGCCGACGCTGGGTCGCAGGTCGATCCATCTACTCTGGCAGGTGGCATCTGGGTTGCGCTGCTGACAACAGCCGTTGGTCTGGCCGTTGCAATCCCAGCTTCTGTGATGCTGTCACTGTTCGAAGGCCGCATCGAACGCGAGCAGGGGGCAATGGAAAAGATCGTCACTGAACTCTTCACCGGGGCAGTCACGTCCATCGCTACCCAATCTGAAGAAGCGGAACAGGTTGGAACACAGCCACGTTTTGAGGTTGTTCACGATGCGCCTTAGTGAGGCTCCAAAAAGAAGTCGTGCGCCTGGTCTCACATCTCTGATTGATGTGATCTTCCTTTTGCTGATGTTCTTCATGCTCGCCTCAACGTTCTCGATCTATCAAAAGTTGGATGTGACATCGGGAGCTGAAGGCGCAGGACAAATGGAACAGACCCCAATCCTTCTGCAAGTTTTCGCAGAAGGACAGCTGTCGGTGAACGGTGATCGGGTGAAGGTTGAGGCGTTGATCGCGGCGCTCGACAACGCAGGTATCGAAAAAGTACGACCTGTGGCGATCATTCCTGCCAAGGATTCCACTGTGCAGGATGTCGTGAGTGCGCTTGAGATGCTTAAAACAGCAGGCTGGTCAGCGACGATCGTTGGCAATTGAATTCAAAATATTGCGAAATAAGAAGTTTAAAGAATGCGTCTGAAGACAAAACCACAAAAGAGGACATTTGAGAACACGATCCCATTGATCAATATCGTGTTCCTGATGCTCATCTTCTTCCTCTTTGCAGGTTCAATTGATAGAGACGATGCAAAAAACGTGAGCCCTGCAGAAACGCAGGAGCAATCCAGTCGTGAGCTTATTGCCGGAGCGCTGATTATCGCTCCTGATGGATCGATAAGCCAAAACGAACAACCAGTTCTTGTTGAGGATCTGATACCGCTGGACGGCAATAAAGACCCTCTGATGGTTGTTGCTGACAAGGCACTGTCTGGTCAGACACTTGCCAGAACCCTTGCCGCGCTGAAAAAACAAGGTTTCTCTGATATCACATTGGTCACTGTAAGGGCTGCCCAATGAAGAAGAGCATTCGCAGGAAAATCGGTGGCTCAGCCCTCACGACCGCCTTACTCGTGTCTGTCAGCGTTCACGCAGCTGGGTTTGCTTGGTTCTATACACGGGCTCCTGAAGTTCAGGTTGCCTCAACACGGTCAACGTCACTTTCTGTCGTCGGGTCGATTGAGGATCTTATTGCAGGTTCTAAGGAAGTTGTTGAACCGATTGAGCCAAACCAGCCAGATGAAGTTGAGCCTCGTGAGATTGAAACTCCGATAGAGCAAGTCAAAGAGATTGAGTCTGTTGAGCCCATTGAGCTGGTTAAAGCAGAGATCACACCAATCAAACCGATTGCAACGCAGGCTGTGAAACCATTACCAGAACCTGTTGCTGAAGGTGTTACCATCAAGGCTGAGATTGAGCCAATCAAGCCAAAAGAAGAAATTAAGCCGCTCAAACTTGAGCTTCAGCCCGAACAAATCAAACCTGCTGAGGTGCAGGAGATTAAGCCCGTTGAAGTTGCAAAAGTTCTGCCTGTTAAACCGCAAGAACCAGTAGAGCCGACTAATGACGTTGATCTTGTAAAGCTGAAAGAGCCACAAGAAGCAGTTAAACCGGAAGAAGCCAAATCAGCTCAACCAGAAAAACTGGAATTGGTACAACAGGAAACACCTGAAGAGTCGAAGCCGGTAGAAAAGAAGACAGCTGAACCCGTTGACGAAAAGAAAGAGCTTGAGGCAAAGCCTGTTGAGACTGAAGTTGCCGCAGTAACGGTTCCTGTCCCACGAGCAGCGCCGCCACGTCCCAAGCTGCCGCAGAAAACTGCCAAGAAGGCTCCACCAAAAGCCAAGAAAGAACCTGCCAAGAAAGCAGGTAACTCGGATGTTAATTCTGCTCGTGGCTCCAAGGTCGCCCGTAAAGGCTCCAACACCTCAAAGAATGGCAACAACATCGCTGGCTCCGGCGACAGTGCAGGCAATGCTGCAACGAGCAATTACTGGGGCAAGGTGCAAAAGAAGATCCAGCGTGCGGCAGATAGACGATACCCGAGACGTGAGAAGAATCGGAAGAAGTCAGGCATCGTCCGTGTGAGTTTTGTCGTGCACAGAGATGGGGCTGTAACGGGAATTAGGCTATCCCGGTCGAGTGGGAATAAGCGGTTTGATCAGGCCGCGTTGAAAGCCCTAAAGGCCGCTGCGCCATTCCCTGCATTTCCATCCTCGATGAGGAATAATACGGTCAGTAGAACAGCGCCGATAGTCTTCAAAGTACGATAACAAAAAAAGGCAGCGAATATTCGCTGCCTGATCATCTCGTCGCTCTTGGTGCGCTTACTCAGCAGCAGCCATATTCTTTGGCAGAAGTGGGTCTTCAATCTGCAACAGGTGGCGAATGCTCGCGCGGTTGTCAGCAAGATCCGCAATCGTGCACTTGTCGAGCACACCGAGGAATGCTTCCAGCGCTTCATGCAGAACAGAATTGAAGCCGCAGTGGTTGACGAGCGGGCAGTCCTGACGGCCACTGTCAAAGCACTCAGCAAGAAGGAATGACTCTTCAGTTGCACGTACCACCTGTCCTACACTGATTTGCTCAGCTGGACGTGGCAATACGATACCACCGTTACGCCCTCGGATGGTTTTCATCAGATCAGCGTCAACGAGCACCTTCATGATCTTGAAAAGGTGAGTTTCCGACATGGAAAACGAAGCCGCGATCTCAGCAACTTTGCTTGGCTTGCCAGGATTTGCCGCACAATACATCAGGGCACGTACAGCATAGTTGGTTTGTTGAGTGAGTCTCATAATATTAGCTATGCGTCTTCCGGTGTCTGTCGTCAATAAAAATATGCATCTCTAACTCAACAATAAACCATTCCCAGTTTAGAGTCATTAAAAACTTTGTCGGTGCTGGAAACAAACCCGAGACCGTTCTTTTGCCAGTGCACGTGCAAAATATATCTAAATCCAGCTGATCCTACAATAATCACAGAGCAAATATCTGGCGTGAGAAACTCGTCATTTATTCAGCAAGCTAATGGTGATACAGCTCAAATATGAGAGTGAACACGACGGACGCAATTGAGTTCCAATGAAGATTTCAAAACAAAGCCTTGAGGAGCAAGCCGCAGACTTTCTGAGGCAGCAGATTTTGGCGGGTCATTATGTCTCAGGCGACAAGCTGACGGAAAGTACGCTTGCAAAAGGTCTGGAGCTTTCACGCACAACCGTGCGCATGGCGTTGAACACACTCTCGAGCGAAGGACTTGTCTCGCAAAAGCCTTATGCAGGGTGGAGCGTGACGACACTGACGGACCACGATATCTGGGAAATCTATCACCTTCGTGTCGCGCTGGAGAGTCAGGCTGCTCAAATGGCAGCTGAAACGATCACGCCGGAAAAGGCTGTTCGGCTGCGTAAAGAGCTGGAGGTCTTCAAGGAGATCTGCCAGCAAGACGGCGTCTCACTTACAGAAGTTACGTTCTATGACTTTGAGCTTCACAAGCTGATCATTGAACTGAGTGAGAGTGCACGCTTGGCGCACATGTACAAGAGCGTGATCAATCAGCTTTCAATCTATATTCGTATCACGCACTTTGACTTTGATATTGAAGACAGTGCGAACACCCATGTCGGTTTAGTGGAAGCCATTTGCTCTGGCGAGGCGGAAAAGGCCCGCAAGCTCGCTATTGAGAACATCAGTACCTTCACTGAAATGGGCCATAAGCTGAAACATGAACATGTTAAGCTGGCGACTGACGACTGATAGTGCTTGAAGATTTGAGATAGTCATAAAAAAGGGCGGCCCGGAGGTCGCCCTTTTGCTTTGCCTGAGGAGGAAGCTTATTCCGCAGGAACAGCACCAGCTGCTTCGCGGGACTGCCGGAGAATATCTTCGCCACTTGTTAAAGCGAAGTCCTCACGCATCCACTTGATGAATCCGTAAACCATATAGCTGATGATAAACATCAGTGGGATAGAGGTTACGATGGCACATGTTTTGATGGTGTTCAGTGGGGCGTCAATGAACATCATCGCAAGTGGAACTGCAGCCAGCATCACACACCAGAACAGGCGCAGCATTGGAGATGGCTCTTCGTTCTCTTTCAGGCCCTTTGTAGAAGCCGCTGCCATGGTGAAGGCTGCAGAGTCCAGAGTGGTTGCCAGGAAGAGAACGGAGACCAGCGCAAACAGAACGATGAAGATCGCGCTGAGTGGCAGGGTGTTCATGACCTGAACAATCGCCTGATTTCCTTCGCCGGAAGCTACAAGACCAGCAACATCAACAAGACCGGTTACGTTTGCTGACTGAGACAGACCACCAAGGATACCGAAGAAGAAGAAGCAACCAGCACTACCGCTCAGCAGCATGTTCGTGATGACGCCGCGGATACTACGACCCTTGGAGATTTTGGTCACGAAGATGGATACGAACGGAGTGTAGGTGATCCAGTAGAGCCAGTAAAAGATTGTCCAACCTTCTGGGAAGCCGCCATTGTCAACCGGATCAGTGTAAAGGCTCATGCGGATGAAATCCTGGATCATGATGCCAAGACCATTCACCGTAGACTTCGCAATGAACATTGTTGGGCCAACCAGGAACACAGCAATACAGAAGCCGATTGCCAGATATGTGTTCATTGAGCTGATACGCGCCATACCCTTCTGAATGCCCACATATGAACTCAGAGAGAAGAATGCGGAGATAATCAGTATCAGTACCAGATTCACATTGAAGGTTGGTTCAATACCGATCAGAGAAGACAGGATCTCAGAAACCATCGGCACAGACACACCAAGTGTGATGGAAAGTGCACCGAAGATGGTGAAGATGAAGATCACGTCAATCACACGGCTGATCAAGCGCCAAAGCGGAGTTATCGGCTTGTCACCGCGGATAGCAGTACACACAGCTGAGAGGCTGAGACCAGGGTTCTTGCGAACGTGGAAGTGGTAAGCAACTGGCAGAGAGACAATGCAGTAAGCTGCCCAGGCGCTGAAGCCCCAGTGGAACAGGTTGTAAGCAGTGCCCAGCTCGTAAGCCGCAGTCGTACCAGTCTGAACTCCTAGAGGAGGGGCGTTGAAGTAATATGCCCACTCAGTAAAGGCCCAGTATACTGTTGCAGAACCCAGACCTGCACAGATCATCATGGAAACCCATGCGAATGTGCTGTACTCAGGGCTGCCTTCACCCAGACGGATATTGCCGTATTTGCTTATACCAAGCGCAGCCAGAAAGATAACTGATCCAAACACAAGCAGCAGCACAGGCGTGCCGAAGATCGCATTGAATGTACCGAACAGGTAGTTGGCTATCTCGTTGCCCTTTTCAGGGAAGATTGTCAGGCCAGCAACAATGGCGATGACAAACCCCAGACTTATTGAAAGCAGTAAGGTGTCTAATCTTTTCCCAGTGTTAGACATTTGTTATTCCTCCATCTTCAAGCGTAAGCAGGTTGTGCATTCACTTGATATTTTTTGATTAGGTCTTCGTTCAGCTCGATCCCAAGGCCTGGGCGATCAGGAACAACAAGCTGCCCCTCAGCGAAGACCACTGGCTCTTTAGCCAGCCCGTTACCCGCAACAAGCGGACTATTGCTCTGGGAGTATTCCATCAGGTTTCCTTGCTCGCAGGAGGCAAGGAAATGCACAGATGCAGCAAGCAGAATGTCTGTGCTGAACCCATGAGGAATGAGTTGGACACCGCGCATCTGCGCCATGTCATAAATCTTGCGCATCTCGGTGATGCCACCACAACGTGTAATGTCTGGTTGAATGATGTCTGGCTCACAACGCTCCAGCATGTCGTGGAACTCACGGCATGTGGTGAGCGCTTCACCGCCAGCAATTTTTTGAGATGCCTGAGCTCCAAGTTTCACATAGCCACGTTCATCGTCAGCCATGACGGGCTCTTCAATCCAGTGCAGATTGAAAGGTTCCAGACGCTTACACATATGCAAAGCATGAGAGGCAGTGCGCCATTTGGTGGCAAGATCGATCTGCAACTGTATATCTGGACCGATTGCTTCACGCACAACGCGTACAATCTCATAATCAGTGTCTGGATCATCACCCAGAATGCCGCCGCCAAATTTCAGGCTGGTGAAGCCCTTTGCGACCAGATCCTGTGCGATCTTGCGGTTGTCTTCTGGGTTATCTGCCGGGATGAAAGTGCCGTAAGCCGGAATCCGATCACGATACTTCGCTCCCAGCAGAATATGCAGTGGCACACCATAGTGCTTGGCGGAGATGTCCCACAGTGCAATATCGATAGCGCTCATGGCATGAATGCCAGCACCGCGACGACCAACATAGTTGCTGGACCAATACATCTTGTTCCATAAGCGGCTGATCTCAAGTGGATTTTCGCCGATCAGCAGGGACTTCAGACCCGTGCAATACAAGTTGGACTGCGGTGCTTCAATGAGTGCTGCAATCACGGTTGGCGAGCTGTCTGACTCCCCAAGCCCCACCAGACCAGTGTCGGTGTGGATGCGTACGATCAGTGCATCTTCGCCCCACTCGCAATTTTGTGCGAGCAGCGGGACACGAAGATGGATGACCTCAACATCAGTGATCTTCATTTTATTCTCCCTGATGCGCAGGTCCTCAATGAAGGCCTGCGCGTTGTTTTAATTATTCTGCGGGGATGGAAAGCAAACGCTCGACGCGCTGATCTTTCTGAATGAGTGAGCAGTAAGCGTAGCCAAAGTCTTCGATGGCGGTTTTCTCGCCATTGATCACGCCTTCGAGTGTTTTCAGGATTTGTTCGGAGACATTCTCAAGGCTGTCTTCACCGCGCATGATGCCGGTTGCATCAATGTCGATGTCTTCATTGATCAGCTGACTGTTGCCACTGACGCGGATGACTGGAACAATCGGATTATTGAAACCAGCCCCACCAGTGGTCCAAAGGATCACCTGACAGCCGAGTGCTGCAAAATGCATCGCTGAGCCACCACAAAGCATTGTCGTTTCAGACAAGTACATGCCTGGAGCCTCTGGCTTTTCCAACTTAGTCGCATTGATGCGCAAGATATCCTGAATTGGCCTGGAGCCTGTTTTTGCAAGAGCGCCGAGTGACTTTTCTTCGATGGTTGTCAGGCCGCCAATGCTGTTACCAACACTCATGGTTTCAACCTGAGTGCCCTCAACGTGCCAACGCTTTTCTTCATCACTGATCAGCTGGTCGATCTTCTCAGAGACTTTTGAGGTGATAGCTCGTTCTTTGAGAATATGCTCACAGCCAAGCAATTCCAGAAGCTCACCGGCTACAGCAGAGGCACCCATATCAATCAGCTTATCTGCGGCTAGACCAACACTTGGGTTAGAAGCAATGCCAGAGCTGGTGTCTGAGCCACCACATTTGATACCCACCAGCAGCTTGCTGATTGGAGCATCAACCATCGGTGTTGCACCGGCATGCTCAACGATCTTGGCAATACGCTTCAACCCTTCGCGAATGGTTGAAACTGTTCCGCTTTCTTTAATACAGGTAAGGGTCTCTACAGGACGCCCGGTTGCACGGATTGGCCCAGCCACAAGGTCAGGCGTAATGCTGCCACAACCCATATTGATCACCAGCGCCCCGGCGATGTTCGGGTTGGTCGCTGCGTTGATCATGGTGCCAATCATCTCTTCGTTGCCACCATACATGCAGGTATTGTAATTGGTGACGACAACAGTACCGGGCGTCTTCTCAGAGATCGCACGTGCGATGCCTTCCGCGCACTCATCGGCAGCGATAACCATGATGAGATTGCGGATGCCGACAGATCCATCTGCTCGCTGATAGCCTCTGAACGTCTGCATCAGTCCACCTCAATTTCCATTTGGGTGATGATTTCGTTGATCATCACCTCTGGAATATCCAGATTTAAGCTTCGAATGTTTTGAACGTGAGCAAACTGGCCCTGAGGAACAGGTTTGATTGCTTTGCCGACTGCGACGCCGCCTTTAATCAGCTGGTCCTCTGGTTTCATGGGGCGCAGTGCGACTTTGTTGCCGAAGGGAATAGCTTGCAGAAGCTCCAGCTCTCCCAAGCTTTCGTTCTGTTCGGAGATCACCAGAACTGTCTCCCCCTTGCTGGCATTTTCCAGCAGGGTTGCAACATTGTCTGCAGCATTAAGGCGAAGTGCCTTGATCATAATGTACTCCGTCGATTGTCCTACAATCGACTATTGCATAAAATACACATCAAGTCTTGAGAAAAATCAATATTGTCTGACAATCGAGGTGGTGGGGGAATTAATTATTAAAATTCAGCGACTTGGCTTTGAAAAATTTCGGGTGCTGGGGGCTGATGAATGTTCTCAGCTAGGAAAAACTAAGTAAAATCCAGCAGAAATACGGGTTTTTTTACAAAAAATAGCGGCGCAAAACCAAAAGCTTCACGCCGTGCCACCAAATGAGTCTCCCTGTTCTACCCAGGAAGGGATCAGCTATTTCCCCTAAAGTGGAGAAACGTCGACATAGACCTGATAGTCATAAATCAGAGTGTCATTGCGCTTCAAAACAGCTGAGAAAGGGATCTGGAGTGTGCTTTTGTCATGACGCGTATAATGCACCGCGCCCGTGCAAATGACTGTATCACCAACACTCCAGGCGTCTTTGAGTGTGTGTGACATAGCTGCGATGGATTGGAAAAAGGCTGCATTTGCATCGACAACCTGCTGGTAACCTGAAATCTCATCAAAATTCCCAAGTTGGAACCGTACGTCTTGTGCCAGAAAAGATCCGACAGCCTCAGCGCTCAAAGAGTCGACGGCTTGATAAAGCTTATTGGCAAAGTCGCGTGCATCTACGTGTGTCTTAGTGAGGGATGTCATTTTCTTTCCTATCGTTCTTTTAGGTTGGGAGAGTGGTTGCTGCATCTGAAAAGGCAGTATTCAGGGAGCTCGAAGTTTCGTGAGTTGAATGTGTCCGTTTGTCAGTGCTAGCCCAAAGAACAGAACGGCAATAGCAGCGAAGATGGCCATGCTGATGGGTTCTGAAAACACCAGTGCAGCAACCAAAATGCCTGAAACTGTGGCAAAATATCCGACTTGGCTGAAGCCAACACTGTCCGTTCTGTCTTGAATAAAGAACGTGAGAGCATAGCTCGCTGCACTAAGAAATCCGATGCCAAGGATGATCCACCAGATGTCCTGGATTGGCTCGACGAGCGCTGGCAGACTATCGCCAAGAAGAAGCAAAGGCAGCAGCAACAGCACTTGAGAGAACATGGTCCCGGTTGCAGTCCCAACTGAGGAGGCGTCTTTGGGATAGGCTTTGTTGCGGTAGATGTTTGCAATTGCCAGCGACAAAGGCATGCCTGTCCCAATCAAAATCCAGATAGGATCAAACTGACTGACTTGAGCACTATTGAGTGTCACAAAACTAATCCCAGCAAGCCCAACCAAAATCCCGACAAGCCGCTGTGTTGCAATCAGCTTTCCGTCGACGATTGATGAGAGCACCACCGTAATCAAAGGCGATAGAGTTACAAGAACAGTCAAAAGCCAGGCTGGAATATGCTGCAGGACTAGGTATGCAACCAGCGAAGGCACTGTGATCCCAAGAAAGCCATTGATGATGTAATACTTGATATGACGGCGTTTCAGTGAGAGGCTCTCATGCTTCAGATGAAGCAAGAGGTAGAGGAACAAACCCGCCAATAGTAACTGCGCAAATGTTGCGCTCAGTGCCGTGACCCCAGCTTTTGTCACAAGCTTGGCAAGAGCGTAATTAACGCCAACAATTGCCCCGATCAGGATGATGTAACCTGTTGGATTATTGTGCTTTCCAGTTTCCGTATAAGTTGCTTGACGATCCATTAGACAGCTCCTTTCTGGAAGACACTGGTCTGGTCGCGACCGTGCGGTTTCAGAAGATTTGGCTGTGGGCCAATTGAAACGATACCTGTGGGATTGAGATGACGGTGGCTGCGGAAATAGTGCTCCCGCATACGTTGAAAGTTCACTGTCTCGGCGATGCCAGGATACTGATAGAGCTCGCGGAGATATGAGCTGAGATTGGGATAATCTGTAATGCGTCGCAGATCGGTTTTGAAATGTGTCACGTAAACAGCATCAAACCGAATGAGACTAACAAAAAACTTCCAGTCAACTTTGGTGATTTGAGCACCTGTCAGATAACGCCGAACACTCAGCCGGGCCTCCAAAAGGTCAAGAGCTTCAAAGAGCTTAGAGACGGCAGCGTCATAAGCACTTTGAGACGTTGCAAAACCAGCGCGATAGACGCCAGAACTCACGTTTTCCTGAATGAAGTCGGCAAGCTCATCTATCTCACTCCGCAGTGCTACCGGATAATAATTGGTGCTTGAGGATGCCAGATCAGCAAAAGATGTGTTCAGCATCCGCATGATGTCCGCTGAATTATTGCTGACGATCTTGTTTGTCTTCTTGTCGACCAGGAGAGGGACCGTAAGCGCGCCAGTGTACTGGGGGAAGGCGCGCAAATAGACTTCAAAAATAAATGTGTCTCTTGGAACACCTGCTGCATCATCAAACAAGGTTTGGTCAATCTGCCATCCCTTATCCCCCATGACCGGATGCATCTCGCTGACAGAAATGATCCCCTGCAACCCCATTAATGATCGCATCACCATCACACGATGGCACCACGGACACGCATGTGATGTATAAAGATGGTAGCGATCTTCTTCCGCAGGAAACTCAGCAGCCACATTCGGTTCTATCCAGTTACGAATATCGCTGCTGATAGGGCGATAGGTTCCGTCACTACTTTTGGGTTTTTCATGCAGTTGCCCATTGATAAGCATCATAGCCATTGGACTGTCCTCTTTTTCTGAAGAGAACTTAGTAAGTTTCCTATTTCACGATAATCACCTAATGTGGAAACTTGTTGGTGAGAAAAAGAGAACGAATAAGACAGGGCGAATGGAACATATAAATGCAATACCCGTTTTCGTAACGGTGGTTGAGCAAAAGGGATTTGCCGCTGCTGCGAGGCAACTCGGCGTCTCAAAGTCAGCTGTCAGCAAGCGGGTTTCTTTGCTGGAGGAACATCTAGGTGCGCGTCTTCTCCACCGTTCCACCCGAAACATCAGCCTGACTGAAGCAGGAGAACTTTATTACGCTCGCGCGGTAGATGCTTTGGCAGCAGCGCAGGAAGCAGAAAGTGCCGTTGCGCAGCTACAGGGCAAGCCGAAGGGGCGGCTAAAGATAAATGTTCCAATGACATTTGGCCGGCTATATATAGCTCCCCTGATCCCTAAGTTCCTCAAGAATAACCCAGAAATCAGCATTGATATGATCATGGATGATCGCTTGGTAGATTTAGTTGATGGCGGATTTGATCTGGCAATCAGAGGAGGTCGCCTTCAGGACTCGTCCTTGATCGCTCGAAAAATAGCACCTTGCCGCAACGTGCTGGCAGCCTCTCCGGGGTATCTGGATGAGTTTGGAATGCCAGAAAACCCGGAAGACTTGCATCACCATAACTGCCTGCATTACGCATACTTTAGTGACCAGCAAGAATGGACATTAGAGGGTGCAGACGGGCCCATCAAAATCGAAGCCTCTGGAAATTTCCAGGTTAACAATGGCGACGCCCTCACAGTTGCTGTTTTAGGCGGTTGCGGAATCGGTCGACTGACCACCTTCGCAGCAGGTGATTATCTGAGATCAGGAGAATTACGCCAAGTCTTGCCAGACTACACCTTACCAACCCAAAACATGTACGCCGTCTACCCCGCCCGCCAATACCTCCCCACCAAAACCCGCAGCTTCATCGACTTCATCTCATCAGAAATCGGTGGCGGTGAACCTTACTGGGATGAGGGGCTCTACCCCTCCAGCCTCTCAACATCAAACACCAGATAGAGCAGTTTTTTGCACCAGTGCATTACGGTTTTGCGTTCTTGTTCGTCTGCTGTGAGGGCGACGATGTTGAGGCAGGAGACGCTGATGAGGTTTTGGAGATAGGCGAGGCGGTGCGGGTTGTTTGGGAGTTGGCGGCCAAACTTCTCCTGGATACGGATGAAGCGTGCCAGAATTTGGTCCATGTGCGCTTCTTCAAGCTCTGACAATTCTTTAGAGGAGTTCATGGAGCGGCGAAGCTGCCAATGGCCTGCAGTGTTCGCTTGTGCATTGATTGCCATTTGCTCGAACATATCATCGATATAGTCTCGGATTGGCTCACCGCCATCATAGCGTGCATCCAGGTCATCAAGTCCGGTCAAAGCGTTTTCCAGCCAACGGCGAAACAGCTCATAAAGAATGGACTGTTTGTTGGGAAAGAAGTTGTAAAGCGACCCCACACTGACGCCAGCACGGCGGGCAATCTCATTGGTGTTGATCCTATCAACCTGACCTTCGCTCAGCATATCCAGCGTTGTCTGTAGGATAAGTTCGATTTTTTCTCGTGAACGTTGTTGTTTGGCTTTCTTTCGCAAAGCGAGTGATTGCGCGTTCATGGATGACATGGGCTGGCTGTCCTTTGTAAAGCTCGCATTCTCGTGTTCTGCACAACAAGATTTCCGGTGGCAAGCCATTAAGAAACAAATTAGCAGATATACTCACTGAATAACTTGACTTATAAAGTCATATTATCTATTGGAGTCAAAATCGAGTGATTGCTCAACTTTTTGGTCATTAGATCGGAAGTTGCAGTTAATTCTAAAAGTATTGAAAAATCAAATGATTGAGCTCCAGCCAAATTAAACGTCAAGCCAGAAGCCAGACACCTTTGGAGCGATTATCAGTGGGATAGGTGTTTAAAACATGGGCATCCACTACAAGTCTGCGCTTCTGTCTGGCTCCTCTATTAGCTTGCTGCTGTTTGCTGGAAACGTGAATGCGCAAGAGGCGGGTCCTCCCAATCAAGATCTGGATGAAGTTGTTGTATACGGCTCTTCCGTTGCCGAAGACGCGTTGGCGCCGACCCTAGGTTATGTCCCAACTGAGACAGCGAGTGCTGGCCGTATTGGTTTGCCGATCGAGGAAACACCACGATCTGTTTCGGTGGTTTCCTCTCAGCAGATGGAAGATCAGGGCGCTGAATCTATTGTAGATGCGATTTCCTACAGCGCTGGTGTTGTACCTGCGATCTACGGATTTGATCTTCGCTACGATAACTATGCAATTCGTGGTTTTGAAAGCGCTGTTGGTGGGCTTAACTATCGCGATGGGTTGCCGTTGCGAATTTTTGCCTGGGGTGGCTGGAACATTGAGCCATTTGGTGTCGAGCGCGTTGAAGTGCTGCGTGGCCCGTCCTCCGATTTATTTGGTGCGAACCAGCCAGGTGGCCTGGTCAACACTGTCACAAAGCGCCCGCAAGAAGATTTTTCTGCGATTTTGCAAGCAACCTATGGAAACAACAACCGTAAACAACTTGCTGCAGACGTAACGGGCTCCCTCTCAGAAGGTTCTCCAATCAGCTATCGGTTGGTTGGAGTTGGCCGTTTGTCAGATACCCAAGTGGATCATGTGAATGATGACCGGTTCTATTTTGCTCCATCTATTACTGCGAAGCTTGGCGACAACACAAAACTTACATTGCTGGCTCAATACCAGAAAGATTTTCAGGGTGAGAGCTGGCAGATACTACCGCAACATGGGACTCTGCTGCCAAATAGTCAGGGTAGTTTCGACTACGACACATTTGCTGGTGATCCGGATCGCAAAGGGCTGAACCGTGACCAGCATTATGTTGGTTATGAGTTTGATCACCAGTTCGACAATGGCCTTGAGTTCTATCAGCGTGCACGCTTGGCTTATAATAATATTACCTATGATGGTGCCTACAATGGGGGCGCAATAGACTTTGACACGCTTTTAGCAAGTGGGGTTCCGAAGGCTTCGGGTGTTGATACAGTTGTTCTTGTCAAAAACGAAGTCGAAGAAACTGGCTATCAGGGATCCATTGATACCGCACTCAAGTTTGATGCCACATTTGGGGCTGTTGAGACGCAATTTATTGCGGGTCTGGATTACTATAAAGGTTATTCCGAAGCTGATTTAGGAAGTGGGTATGCCGGAGAAAAGAACCTATTTACGGGCCAAATTACAAATCTCCTACCTAGCCTGCCAGGAATTAACGCAGCCTTGTTGAGTGACTATACAGGGTTCTCAGATCAATCAGTTACGCAAACCGGATTGTATGCTGCAGCAAATTCCAAGATACTTGATAGGTTCCGGCTTGATTTAAATGTTCGTCATGATTGGCTAGAGCGAGACACCAAAGGGCAAAGGCCTGAGCCATTTTCCGTAGTGGCGGATGAGCAAACATTTGACCGTGCGCTTACCGGACGTATTGGTCTCTCATATGTGAGTGATTACGGCATCACACCCTTCGCGAGCTATGGCACATCCTTTGATGCTCCTCCTGCTGGAACGACCAAGGAGGGTCGAGCCTTCAAACCGACTTATGCAAAGCAGTTTGAAGTCGGCATCAAGTATGCTCCTACGAGTTTTGATGGTTTCTTCAGCGTAGCCGGTTTTCAAATTACAAAAGATAATGTTCTGACAAATGACCCGAACCACGCAGGACCTGCGCCAGCGTCGATCCAGGCCGGAGAGGTCAGGGTGCGTGGCTTGGAGTTTGAAGGTGCAATTGAGCTATACAGTGGTTTGTCTGCGCTCGGCAGCTACACCTATCTGGATACTGAAGTCACAAAAGATACAACTTCATCTCTTTTAGGAAATCAACTTGAGCGCATTCCAGAGCATGCAGGCTCCCTCTGGCTCAAATACGACTTTGCGGAAAATACCTGGTTAGATGGTTTGAGTGTTGCCGCTGGAGCGCGATATCTGGGAGACCGATATGGTGACAATGAGAACGCGATTAAGCTTGATCCGGCGACACTTCTGGATGCGGCCGTGAGTTATGAATACCAAAACTTCAAACTTTCTTTCACAGGCCGGAATCTTGCAGACAAGTCATATATTAGTCATTGCGGTAAAGCGACACTTGCATCGCTTGTGCCTGCAAGTCTGAATATGGACTCCCACAACTGCACATATGGCAAGGGACGTGAGCTGCGGTTGCAGTTGACCAGTACTTTCTAGAGCTTCTCAATCAGTAAATACGGTGATGCCACGGGCTTTTCAGTCCGTGGCTGGTTTTGTGAGAGTGACATGCAAACCACCCACGCATGCATCAAAAAAATGAAGCTGCTGTTGTACTGCACTGTGCAGCTCCTTGCTGTGACTTTGCTGGGCCTTCAGCAGACGACAGCAGCTGAATTTCCAGTGATGTTTGAGCATCAGTACGGGACAACGACGGTCACTGCAGAGCCCAAGCGGATCGTTTCTGTCAGCTTCATTGGGCATGACTTCCTTCTGGCGTTGGGAGTGAAGCCAGTAGCCCTTCGGCGTTGGTATGGCAGCTACCCGAGTGGTGTCTGGCCTTGGGCGCAACCTGCTCTGGGGGATGCCAAGCCGACAGTCATGTGGGGTGAGATTAATGTGGAGCAGATCGCTGCTCTGAAACCTGATCTGATCTTGGGTTTGTGGTCTGGAATGACCCGTTCTCAGTACAAGATACTTTCGCAGATTGCGCCGGTTCTCGTGCCTGAAGAGCACTTCGGGGATTACGGTACGCCGTGGCAGCAGATGACGCGCACGA
>NZ_LCWX01000132.1:17500-29372 GCF_001431305.1 Pseudovibrio sp. POLY-S9 | reverse complement strand
CTGGAAGCGCGCTTTGCGGCCATTAAGAAACGCAATCCGGCTTGGCTCGGCAAGTCTGCTGTGGTTGTGTGGCCGGGAGATATCGGGGCCTATCCCTCCTCAGACTTGCGAGGTCGTTTCCTGAGGGATCTTGGGTTTGTTGTCTCCGAAAAAGTAGAAGCGCTTGTTCGCAGCGATCTTTTTTATGTGCGTGTTTCTCCAGAGGATTTGGATCCGATTGATACGGATGTGCTAATCTGGCTCGACTTTGGCTCAGGTGCCTCCCAAATCAACACTTTGCGGCTCCGACCAACAATGCGCGTCTACAATGAAGGCCGTGAGGTGGTGGCGACGCCTATGATCGCAGCTGCCCTCTCACATTCCTCACCACTCAGCCTGAGCTTTGCTTTGGACCAGCTGGAACCGCTGATCGCAGCAGCGATTGATGGCGACCCGGCAACACCTGTTGCAACTTCGGTTGAAGCAGGCATCACCCGTGCACAGCAAATGGAGGGGCAATGATGTTTGCTGAATCCGCTCAACGAGTTGGGACTGGTGATAGTCTTGCTCACTCCGGTCAGTCTCGAGGTGGCTGGTCACTTGCGTTTGTAGCCATTTTGGTTGTTTTGTCTGTGGTGTCGCTTGGTGCTGGTGTGCGGGCAGTCCCACTCTCGGCAATCAGTGATGCTTTGCTGGCAACTGATCTGAATAATCCGGATCATATTGTGATTTTGGAAATGCGTGTGCCGCGGCTCATAGGTGCGCTTTTGATTGGTGCATCTCTGGCAATGGCTGGTGCCATCATGCAGATCGTAACCCGCAACCCGCTGGCTGATCCAGGACTGTTCGGTGTGAATGCTGGTGCCTCCATGGCCGTTGTGCTTTCCATTTGGGGTGCGGGCATTTCAGCAACTGGGATGTTCATCTGGCCCGCGATGGCCGGTGCATTTGTGGTGAGCATTGCGGTGTACGGGCTTGCCAATTTGGGGCAGGGCGGTGCCAGCCCTTTGCGTATGGCTTTGGCTGGAGCTGCTGTCAGCTCGTTCCTTTTGGCATTGGTGCGCGGTGTATTGCTGGTCAGCCAGCAAACGCTGGAGACCTATCGCTTCTGGGTCGTTGGGTCACTGCAAGGTGTGAAACCGGAAATCTTACTCCAACTCTGGCCGTTCTTTGCTGTTGGTTTTCTGGCCTGTCTTATTCTTGGGCGTTGGCTTAATGCTTTATCGCTTGGTGAGGATTTAGCGAAATCCCTTGGCACCAAAATGGGCCTTGTCAAAGGACTGAGTTTGTTTGCCGTGGTCTGCCTTTCGGGCGGGTCCGTCGCATTGGCCGGGCCAGTTGCGTTTGTGGGGCTTGTTGTGCCGCATGTTGCACGACGTTTTAGTGGAGCGGACAGCGCTTGGTTGCTGTTGTTCTCAGCTCTGCTAGGCGCGTTATTTGTGCTTTCGGGAGACATCCTTGGCCGAATAGTGCTCGAAGGTCGTGAGTTGCAAATTGGCGTCACAGTGGCCTTGGTTGGTGGTCCGTTCTTCGTCTACCTCATCAGAAAAACAAGGATGATGTCTCTATGAAGTTGCTCAGTCATCATCTCGTCATTCCGCTACCCGGTGGTGCATTGCTCATGCGCAAGCGCAGCGCTGTGGTTGGTATAGTCTTGCTAACACTCAGCCTTGTTTCGGTGATTGCTGCGCTTTGGCATGGAGCCTATCCCATCGCGGCAAGCCGCATCCTTCCGCTGTTCTTCAGCGGGGAGGGCGGTGTAGACCAGCTCATCCTGCTGGATGTGCGGATGCCGCGTATTCTTGTCGGGGTGTTTGTGGGCGGTCTTATGGGCATGTCCGGTGCAATCTTTCAGGCACTTATGCGTAACCCACTGGCATCACCAGATGTGCTCGGGTTCAATGCAGGCGCTGCGTTTGGTGCATTACTGACGATCTTCCTGTTTGGATCTGCTGCCTACGTGTTCTGGGGTGCTGTGGCTGGTGGTGTGCTGACGGCGCTTCTTGTTGTTGCACTGTCCTGGCACCGCGGCTTGGATCTGTTCCGGTTGATCATGGTTGGCATTGGTACTGGCTTCACCTTGCTGGCATGCGCTGACTTCCTCATGTCGCAGCTTGACATTCAGCGCGCATCTGACATGGCCAAGTGGCTTGTTGGCAGCCTTGGGCAAGTGCAGAGCGAAGATATTGCTCCTGTTGCTATTGCATTTGTGGCTTTGGGCTCACTGGGCGTTGTGTTGCAGTACTTTTTGGACAGGCTTGCCTTTGATGAGGATCTGGCAACCGGGCTTGGTCTTAAAGTGAATGGACTTCGACTGCTCATGGTTGCTGTTGCTGTGGTCATGACCGCGACAGCTGTCGCGGTTGCTGGCCCGATTCCCTTTGTGGCTTTCGTCTCCGGCCCCATAGCACGTCAGCTTTCCCGTACTCCATCATCAGCACTCATCCTTGCTGCTGGGATTGGCATTTTCGTCACTTTGTTATCTGACACCGCAGCACGCACATTGGTTGCAGCCTTCCAAATGCCAACCGGTGTTTTTACAGCTCTGATCGGTGCTCCCTATCTCATTTGGTTGCTTGCCCGGCAGGCGAAACGGAACCTCATCTAATGCTTGATCCTAAAGAACACACACCGTTAGAGGCCAGGGGTCTTGGGCTTTCGTTTGGATCTCATAGTGTCCTGAAAGACTTTAACCTGACTATTCCAAAGGGGCAGATCTCTGTCGTAATTGGCCCCAATTCCTGCGGAAAATCAACGCTTCTGCGATCATTAGCCCGGCTGGAAAAACCGAATGCTGGCACTGTGCTGCTGGATGGCAAATCCATCCATAAGCAGCCCACCCGCGAGGTTGCCAAGCGTCTTGGTATATTGCCCCAGATGCCTGTCGCGCCTGAAGGTATCACCGTCGGTGATCTGGTAAGCCGAGGCCGCACGCCTCACCAGTCTGTTTGGCGCCAATGGTCCCGGCAGGACGAAGTGGCCATTCAAAATGCGATGGACATGACAAAAGTGATTGAGTTGCGAGACAAGCCTTTCAGCTCGTTGTCAGGTGGGCAGCGTCAACGTGTGTGGATTGCGATGGCGCTGGCACAGGAGACCGATCTACTGTTACTGGATGAACCAACAACCTTTCTCGATCTCGCCCACCAGATAGAACTGCTTGAGCTGTTGAAGCGATGCAATGAAGAACAGCAGATGACAATCGTTGCTGTGCTGCATGATATCAACCTCGCTGCGCGCTACGCTCACAATCTCATCGTGATGAAGGACGGGCAGATTGAAGCGCAGGGCAATGCAGCCAAGGTCATCACACAAGACATTATGAAATCAACCTTCGGTCTGGAATGCTACGTGATGCCCGATCCGGTGAAGGGAACCCCGCTGGTTGTTCCAGCTTGATGCCAACAATATTTCGATAAAACAAGACGAGCACTTTGATGACAACCACTGCAACAGAACTTCATAGGATCGAAAGCCTCATTCCCGGTATCGAGTTTGCCAAAGCCATTGAGCTTTTTGCTGCCGAAGCAATGCTCCATAATCTGACGCTGGAAGAAATTACCAGTACCCACTACCGCGTGAATTCTCCCGTCGGAATGGTTGAGTTTCTGAAGGCAGATACAGAGGCGAAGCTGGTGATTTCAGCACCATCTCAAGAGGCACTGCATCTGGTGAAAGAGAGCATCGAGCATCTGATCGGTCACATTGATGTAAACATTCCACCTCAGATGGTCTGGAGCGGGGATTTTACAGCAGGCGTTCACCCGCCCAACTTTCTCGAAGTTCAGGTTGTCAGAACAGCGGCTTTCAGCTCCAATTTCATACGGGTAACCGTTGCAGCGAAGGGAATTGAGCGCTTCTTTGAAGGTGGGCTGCACTTCCGTCTGTTGTTCTCGAAAAATCTGGGTTTTGAAGCCAGATGGCCCTATTGGGATGACAAAGGCCGCACGGTCTGGCCTGAGGGTGATTATGAATTGATGCGCCCTGTCTACACTGTTCGCCAGTTCGATAAGTCAGCACAGACTATCGACTTTGATGTTTTCCTGCATGAAGGCGGGCCGACAGCGGAGTGGGCTGCTCGCGTTAACGAAGGGGACAAGGTTGGTCTGCTTGGCCCTGGTGGCGGGTGGATTCCTGAGGCCGAGTATCTGTTGCTGGCTGGCGATGAAACAGCCATTCCAGCTATCTCACGCATTCTCGAAAGTTCTCCTGCTGGTACGAAAGGTGCGGTGATCATCAGTGTTTCAAAAAAAGGCATGGAAGCGCCAATCCCGTTACCTGAGATAATGAGCCTTGAGTGGATTTATCAGGATACTCATGGTCATGACGGATTATTTGAAGCTGCAAAACAAATAGAAATCCCTGAGGTTCAGGAGGCATTCCTCTGGTTTGCTGCGGAAAAGAAAACTGCCAAGAAAGCGCGCAAGTATTTCCGTAATGAAGTTGGTTTCAAAGCCGACAACTGCTACATCGCGGGGTTTTGGGAGGAGGAATAAGCTCTCCTAAAACCCAAAGAGCTTTGCGCCTTGGTAAAACAGGAATGACACCAGCCAGGCATAGCTTAGAGACAAGATCAGCGAGAAACTGGTGAACTGCCATGACTTTCCTTCTGAATGCACCGTCGCAATGGTTGTTAGACAAGGCGTGTAAAGCAGGCAGAACAAGCAGAAACTATAGGCTTCCAGCGGTGTGACACTCACCGAAATGGCTTGAGAAACACCACTGGCAGATAGTGCGTAGATTGTAGACAAAGATCCGATGACGATCTCTTTGGCGATGAAACCGAAGATCAGTGCCAGAGTAAGATACGGATTGATGCCGATTGGCTCCATGATCGGCTGAAGCAAAACGCCCAGTTGGCCGCCATAGGTATTCAATCCTTCTGCGCCAACTGGCAGGTTCGTCAACAACCAAACCAGAATGCAGCCGATGATAATAAACCGTGAAGCTCTTCTGATGAACTCACGCACCTCACCCCAACCTCTGAGTAAAACTTGTTTGACTGTCGGAATCCGATAGGGGGGTATCTCCAACAAGAAGGGTTCCTGGCTCTTGAACTGCTTGGAAAAGCTAAAGATGGCGGCCGTTGAAAATGCGGCGAGGAAGCTGATCACGTAAAAGGAAAATAACACTAGTGCACCTTTGGAACTGGGAAAGGTGGCACTGATAATAAAAACGAACACAGCAAGGCGCGCAGAGCAGAGTGAAAATGGAATAACCAGCATAGCCAGCAGGCGCAAGGAGCGGGTACGCATGACCCGCGTGCCCATTAATGCGGGTACATTGCAACCGAACCCCATCATTTGCATCGCAAAAGCGCGGCCATCCAGCCCAACGCGGCGCATCAGAGCATCCATCAAAAAGGCAGCACGCGCCAGATACCCGCTATCTTCAACAGCGGCCATGCAAAAGAAAAAGAGCACAAGAAGCGGCACAAATGATGCGACCGTCGACAGACCAAGCCATATGCCATTGATCAAGAAGCTATTGAGCCAGACAGGCGCCCAGGCCAAACCCGGCTCCAGCAGTATCGTTTGTACCCAGTCAGCACCTCGGCTCACAAGATCCTGAGAGGGAAGGCCAATCTCCCAGATCACGGAGAAGATAACCAGCATGCTGAGAAAGAACATGGGCAGGCCCAGCAGCGGATGCAAAAACAGCTGATCCAGCTTTTCCGTCAGTGTTTTCGGCCAGATTTTGGGAAGAGTCACGCAACCTTTCAAAGCATCATCGAGCGTTTCCTCAGTCATCAGTGTTTTGAACAGCGAGTCATAGTCCGCCAGAACTGGCTTGCTGGCAAAGTCAGAGCTTAAACTGTCTGAGACTTGTTTCATGGCATCGTCAAAGCCGGTGCCGTATTTGGCGCTGATCAAAGCCACCGGCATCTTGAGAGAATTCTGCAACTGCTCAAGATCAAACGTGATACCGAGCTTATGAGCTTCATCGCACATGTTGAGCATGACAACAGCAGGCAGTCCCAGCGCCTTCACCTGCAAAGGCATCAGGATCTGTCGTTCAATCTGCGCTGCATTGATAACGATAATAACCAGATCAATCGGAAATTTTGTCAAAAACCGGTTCACGACGGCTTCGTCTTCAGATCCGCCTTCCAGATTATAAATACCCGGCAGGTCGACATATTCCACGTTTCTCCCTGCTAAAGGCACACGCGCGCGCATCACATTAACGGTGATGCCTGGCCAGTTGCCAACGGAGGCGCGGGCATTGGTGATGCGATTAAACAGCATGGATTTGCCAGTGTTTGGCTGACCGATAAGTGCAATACGTGGGGTACTCTGGGCACCTGCCTCAGGCCGAGGGTTCATCGCCTTTGATCTCCTCCACAACAACGCAACGTGCTTCAGAACGTCGGATCGCAACCTGTGTTACCTGATTGACACGAAGCAACATGGGGCCACCCAACCAAGCAAGCCGCATAACGCTGACTTCCTTCCCAATGTTGATCCCCAGTGCGTTCAGGCGAACGACCAGAGCACGACCATCAGATGTTTCCTCACTCTCGATTTCTCGGACAATGGCTCTTTCGCCTTTGAGAAGGTGATCGAGACTGCGTGTTTTCGGTGCATTGCTCATAATCTGTTCTTGAGGCGTTGGAGTGAAGTTGAGGTTTAAACTCATAAATAGACAAGCTCCTGTCAGCAAACTGGTTAGAAGCGTGTTGCCGCTGGCTTGAAAACTTAGCTAAAGCAGAAATTATTGTAGTTTTCCCGCAAGATCTAATTGCGAATAACTTGCAAGTAGTGATTGAAAATATGAGTGTAATTCTCTAGTTAAAAATCATTAGTTGGTTAGCCAGAACGACTCGTTCGAGCCAGGCCGTTGAGTGCTAGGTAGAAAATGGCTAACGACAGCAGTGCCCATATTGCAGGGCAGGCGCGCGTAACTTCACACAACGAGCAAGGTGATCGTACAGCCCGTTCAGTCATTATCGTGCTGGCGGGGCTTTATGTAGCTCAGGCTATTCCGGTTTATCTTGTCGCTGCGGCCATGCCGGCGATCTTCCGCGCACAAGGCATCAGTCTTGTCAGCATTGGCTCTATGGCTCTTTTGATGCTGCCCTGGGTTGTCAAGTTCCTCTGGGCGCCAATTGTTGACCGTTATTCCTTCGCTGCCTTTGGAAGACGCCGAAGCTGGATCATCCCGATGCAGCTTATCTCCGTGGGCATCATCACTTACCTTTCAACACTCAATGTCGCCGAGCAACTGCACATCCTGTTTCCATTGCTGATGGTTCTGGCGCTGTCCTCCTCTACACAGGACATTGCGACAGATGGCTTTGCCGTTGAACACCTCGCCCCGAAAGACCAGCCTCTTGGCAATGCAGTCCAGGGAGGCAGTGTTGCCGCGGGTGTGTTGATCGGTGGTTCTCTGTCCCTGTTCCTGCATGATCTGTGGGGGTGGAGCTTTGCCCTCAAAACAGCTGCTGGCCTGTCATTTCTCACTTTGCTGCCACTGCTCTTCTTCAGAGAAAACCCACGGAAAGACAAAGGTGTCGATGGAGAAAGCAAGCCACGGCCATCGATCATTGGATTTGTAAAGCGCAACAACACGTTGATGCTGTTGTTTTTTGCACTGCTGTTCCGCCTGCCTGAGGGGCTCGTCAAAGGCGTTGAGCAAGCATTTCTGGTGGACTACGGCTTTTCTCTTTCTCAGATCGGATTGGTTAGCGGAGGTGCAGCCGCTTGCGTTGGCTTGGGCGGTTCAGCGATTGCTGTGGTGCTGATCAAACGAGCTGGCCTGATGCAGTTCCTCTGGCTCATTGGCACTTTGAGGACTTTGTGTTTCCTCGGCTATGCATCTGTAGCTTTGCTGGACTATCGCGGAGTTGCAGTGCTCGTTGGCCTTTCTGCCGCCAACACCTTCATCCGCTACATGGAAATCGTCGGTCTTTACAGCGCATTCATGCGCGTCAGTTCGCTCAAGCAAGCTGGTACCGACTTCACCATTCTCAGCTGCGCAAATCTATTCGTCTACATGCTGGGCAGCGTAGCTGCTGGCTTTATCGCGCAGCATTCCGGCTACGGCATCCTCTTCTCGCTCGCGACGGTCTGCTCAGTCGCAGGTATTTTGGCGAGCATGCACTTCTTCAAAAAAGCATCCATCGGCAAGGGGCAACAAACTGCCGAAGATGCAGATCTTTCAACAACATCACCGATAAAAACTTAGGGGGCAATATGAAACGCGTCGCTATGGGGAACAAAGGTTCCTTCGCGCGAGTGCTACTGTGCACTGTCGCGCCTTTCGCAATGTTTCAAACAACATCCATCGCAACCGCACAGGATGCCATCGAAGACGACACCGACCTAACCGTCGTCGTAACCGCCAGCCGCACCGAGGAATCCATCTCCTCGATCCCGGGCACGGTGCAAGTGATCTCCGGCGAAGAACTGCAACAAGCTGTTGCCGCAAATGGAGATATCACGACAGCTTTAGGACGTTATGTGCCGGGGTTGAATCTCAGCAATGATACACTCAGTGGATTGGGGGAAACTTTCCGCGGGCGCTCACTACAAGTTTTGGTCAATGGTAGTCCACGTACATCTTCTCTGCGTAAAGTAAATCGTGTGCTCAGCCTCATTGATGCAGACAGCATTGAGCGCATTGAGATTATCAATGGCGCGAGCGCTGTGTATGGTGACGGCAGTACAGGCGGTATCATCAATGTCATCACCAAGAGTGCGAATAAAGAGGGCTTCAGTGGGTCTTTCTCTACGACCATCTCTGCAAGTGAGCGCAATGTTAAAGATAGTGCGCATGTGCTCACGAGTGTTGAGGCTGGATACCGGAGAGATGGCAAGAGCATTCAACTGAATGGTCAGTTCAAGAATACGGGTGATTTGTTTGCCGGAAACGGCACGCGCGTACCAGAAGATCCGGCAACTGGGCAGGGGGGGGGCTCTGGTATCGAGCAATACAATATCTCTGGTCGTGTTGGGTTTGAGGCTGAACGGTTTGATGTCTCAATTTACGCGAACCTGCTTAAAATGGAGCAGGACATCGAGTTTTACTCTGACTTCACATCAGATCCGGTTTTTCAAGACACCAGCTCTCCCTACAAGGGCCTAAGCCCGATGGAAGACGCCAAGAACCTGACTGCGACGTTAAATGTCTACGATCTCGGGCTTCTCGGCGATGCCAATATCGAGCTTTTTTACAATGACACTGAAAGACGTTCGGCTTTGGTTCCATTAAGTGACGCTAATCCGTTCACTTACTCTCCAGATCCTGATCGCTCTCAAAACTCAGTGTTTATGAAACAGGTTGGAGTTCGTACAACATTTGATCGTGACCTCAGTAATCTCTACGAAGGGCTGGAGTTTAGCTACGGGGGCGATTTTACCTACGAAGATGTAACCCAGAAGCTACCTGATGGCCGTGATATCATTGGACCAATGAAGCAAAACTCTTTTGCAGTCTTTGGACAGCTCAAGGTTCCTCTCGGAGAGATGTTCGAACTGCGTGGCGGCCTTCGTTATCAACGCTATGATCTGAGCGTGGGTGATTATACCCGTCCATCAGGTACTTATTACTATCAAGGGCTACATATCCCTGTTGCGGAAGCAAGTGTCAAAGGCGGGGATGCAGTTTATGATGCTACAGTCTTTAATCTCGGTGGTGTGATGCATCTCAATGACAATCTGGATCTATTTGCAGGTTTCTCTCAAGGGTTCTCTGTACCAGATGTCGGAGGTTTCACTCGTCGGTCACTGGACAACACTAATCCGGGTCGTACAAAATTTGATTTTTCTGATTTGAAGCCAGAAGCAGCCATAGTAAATAATTATGAAGTAGGTACACGCTTCAATGACGGCAAATACTCTCTTGCTGCTTCTGTTTATCTCTCAACAACGGATAAGGGTCTTACATTCAACCCATCTGCAAGTGCTCTCAGGCAGAGAAAAGAACGCATTTGGGGAGCTGAGCTCAATGCGAAAGCCGCTGTAAATGCAAATTGGGATCTTGGTACTGTCCTTGCTTACAAAGAAGGTGTTTATGACTATGACGAGGATGGCGACCTTGATGACGCGTTGCCGAATAATCGCATTGGTTCTCCATTCCAAGCAACCCTTTATACAGACTATCGTTTTGAGAATGGCGTAAGTCTTCATGGTGAAGCAATCTACGGCTCCGGGCGAAATGTTGATGATGGGAACCCAGAGTCGGAAGACATAAAGCTGAAGCAAACGTTCACCGTCAATGCAGGCGCAAAATACGCTGCAGACTTTGGAACTGTAAAATTTGGTGTAGAAAATGTGTTTGACACCAAGCAGATCAATGTAACAGCAAGCTCCGGCCGCAACCGAAACGTCCTAGCCGAAGGTCGCCGCGTCTTCTTGCAATACACCAAGACGTTTTAAGTTATGCAAATGTTAGGCAGGGCTCTGCCTTGCTTGCAGGTCCATCTGATAAATACAAAAAACAGCGCAGGGACTAGAGGTCCTGCGCTGTTTTTGCTTTAGCGAGTAGAGTGAGGGTTACTCGCCGGGTTCGAGTACGTCTTCGTGGTCAACGACTTTCCCTTTCACCTTCATCCAGACTGCTGAGGCAATCAGCAGGGCTGCGAGGATGCCGCCGATGGTGGAGACTGTCATTGGCAGGCCGAATCCAAGTTTGGTGGAGTTCAGCAGGAAGGTCACAACAACGGTGGTCATGAAGGTTGCCGGAATGGTGCAGATCCAATGCAGCTTGTTATGACGCAGCAGATAGGCAGCAGCAGTCCACAACATCAGTGCGGCAGTTGCTTGATTGGCAACGCCGAAGTAACGCCAGATCACTCCGAAATCCACCTGAGTCAGGAGTGCTCCGCCAACGAACAGTGGGATCGCCAGCAACAAACGTTTTGGCATCTGGTTCTGTGGCATGTTGAAGAACTCAGCCAGGATCAGACGTGCAGAACGGAAAGCTGTATCGCCAGAGGTGATCGGCAGGACGATAACACCGAGTACTGCGAGGAAGCCACCAAACGTGCCCAGAAGACCGTTGGATGCTTCGTAAACAAGGTTCGCAGGATTGCCGCCCATGCCTTCAGAAAGGCCTTCAACGCCGCCGAAGAAGGACAGAGCAATCGCACACCAGATAATCGCGATCACGCCTTCACCAATCATCGCACCATAAAAGACAAAGCGACCATTTTGTTCATTCTCCATGCAGCGCGCCATCAGTGGAGACTGAGTGGCATGGAAGCCGGAGATCGCACCACAAGCGATGGTGATGAACAGAGCAGGCCAAAGTGGCATGTCATTCGGGTTCAGGTTCTGGAAGAAGTCACCAGCTTCAACACCCGGCAACATGGAATGTTCGCTGGACAGCAGCAAAGCGACGGTCAAACCCACAGACATAAACACCAGCAGAGCCCCGAAGAACGGGTAGAAGCGTCCGATGATCTTGTCGACAGGAACAATGGTTGCGATCAGGTAGTATGCGAAGATGCAAACCAGGAAGATTGTAACATCAACACCGGTCAGGCGGCCGAGCAGGCTTGCTGGAGCAGACACAAACACCACGCCTACAAGCAGAAGCAATACAATTGCAAAGATGTTCATGAAGTGCTTTGCGCCGCTGCCGAGGTACTTGCCAGCAAGGTTCGGGACGGATTGCCCTTTGTTGCGAACGGACAGCATGCCGGAGAAGTAATCATGCACCGCACCTGCAAAGATGCAGCCAAAAACGATCCAGAGCATTGCTGCCGGACCATACAGGGCGCCAAGGATAGGGCCAAAGATTGGTCCAACGCCTGCAATGTTCAGCAATTGAACCAGATAGACCTTCTTGGTGGACATTGGCACATAATCGACACCGTCAGTATGTGCGTGGGCAGGTGTCTGGCGTGCGGGCTTAATCCCGAAAACCTTCTCGACAAACATGCCGTAGA
>NZ_LCWX01000132.1:0-17402 GCF_001431305.1 Pseudovibrio sp. POLY-S9 | reverse complement strand
TAAAATAGCCGCCGAACAGCAGGCCAATACTCAAGAGAAACCAGGACATCTTTCTTCCTCCACAAATCTCTGGGAGCGATTAAACTGGTTTCAAGGGCAGGTTGCTGAGGTTTCAGCTAAGCGGCAGTTGAGGCGGGGTGAGCGGCAATTAAAACAAATAAGCGGTTAACTGAGACGCGGCAGTTTCACTTAAATGTGAAGCGGCCTTATAAAGCTAAGTGTATATACGCACTTATGAATATCCAAAATGCTGCTTCAGGCTTTTTAGATATCGACGCGAAACTGGGATCTTGGTTCCGCTGTGCGTCACCACTTCCGCTCCCGTTTCCTGCAACACAATCTCCGAAATCGCATCTGGTGAGACAAGGTACTGGCGGTGACAGCGAGCCAATGCGGTTCTTTTTTCCAGCACTTTAAGGGTAAGGTGTGTGTGCACATAAGACTCTGCTGTCGCCACATGGATTCCAGACAGGTCGCTAAATACATATTCAACGGCAGTCACCGGAACAACCTTCAGCTTGTTTCCAAGATAGCAGGGGAGGTGCTGAAGTTCCTGAGGAGTGATTTCTTCCATCAGTTGCGGACGCAGATCAGACCGGACACGGCCAAGCGTCTTGGCAAGCCGGTCTTCTTCAATTGGTTTAAGCAGATAATCAAATGCATGATGCTCAAAAGCCTTGATGGCATACTAGTCGTAGGCGGTAGAGAACACGATGCGCGGCATGGTTTCCGGGTCCAGCATGCCAATCATTTCCATGCCAGAGATCCGCGGCATCTGAATGTCCAAAAACACCAGTTGTGGCTTGTGTTTGTTTATAAAACCAAGCGCATCAATAGCATTACTGCATTCGCCGAGTACTTCAATGCCATCGGCCCCAGCGAGCAAGTCTTTCAGCTCCTCACGAGCGTATGGCTCATCATCGACAATCAAACAACTAATCATTGAGCTGCCTCCAACATAGGAGTGGGGAGTAGAATTGAAACACGGGTGAAAGCGTCTTCTTCCCATTCAATATGCAGGCCAAATTCCTCACCCCATTGTTTTTTTAAGCGTTTGTCGACCAGTGAAACCCCAAGTCCTTCGCGATTTTGCGGTGGCACATATAGCCCGGCATCGTCTTCTACCCGAAGTTCCACCTGCTTATTGCTCAGCGCCCCGCTAATTCGAACACATCCACCGTCAATGCTTTGCGAAATACCATGCTTGATGGCGTTTTCAATGAGTGGCTGCAATGTAAACGCTGGAATTTTCAGGGACAGCAGTTCAGCCGGGACATCCAACTCAACATCCAGTTTGTCCGGGAAACGAGCTTTCTCAATCGCCAGATACGCATCCACGTGGTCAAGTTCTTCACCAAGCGTGACAAGGCCCGAGGTGCGCTTCAGGTTAATGCGCAAAAACTTGGAAAGTTGCAGCAGCAATTCCCGTGCTTTCTCCGCATCCCGCTTTGTGATGATTGCGATTGTATTGAGCGTATTGAACAAGAAGTGCGGGTTCACCTGCGCTTGCAGCAGTTTCAACTCAGCCCGTGTTAAAAGGCTCTGCTTTTCTTCCAGCTCTCCATAAAGGATCTGGTTGGAAAGAAGCTTTGCAATGCCCTCACCAAGTGTTCGGTTGATATTCAGGAACAGCTTGTTCTTCTGCTCGTAGAGCTTGATTGTACCAATTACTTCGGAGTCGCTGTGCAAAGGAATAACAAGGCAGGACCCTAGCTTGCAAGTAGATGACAGTGAACAGCCATAGGGCTCTTCAACACCATCTGCATACATAACCTTGTTTTGCTCGATGGCATCAAGAGTCAACTGAGAGGAGATCTCTGTTCCCGGTTTGTGATGATCCGATCCAATACCAATAAATGCAAGCAGCTTGGTGCGGTCCGTAATCGCAACAGCCCCTACATTCGTCTCGTCTTTCACAATCTGGGCAACTTTGCCGCCAGAGACTTCATTCAGCCCCTTGGCCAAAACCCCAACACAGCGCTCGGCAATCTTTAATGCCTGACTGGAAAAAGCTGATGACAGTTTATCAAACATCGTCTTCTGATCGCGGACAATGCTCATGAAAAACGCTGCACCAAGTGAATTGACGAACAGCATCGGAGGCGCAATTTGCTGCACCAACGCAAGAGCCTGATCAAATGGCCGGGCCACAATCAGGATGATGAGCATCTGTACAACTTCCGCCACAAAGGTGAGGCCAAACACAAACATCGGGCGAAATAGCAAGGCACGCTTGTTATGCGTGCGTAAATAAAATGCAGTCATTCCGGCCAGTAGGCCTTCTGAGGTGGTTGAGATCGCACAGGCCAGATCAGTAAACCCACCAAAACCGTAGCGGTGCAAACCACCCGTCAATCCAATCAGAAAACCTGTGATCGGACCACCCAAAAGCCCCCCCAAGACCGCACCCATGGCACGCGTATTGGCAATAGCCCCGTCGACCTGCTCACCAAACGTCGTAGCAATCACACAAAAGCCAGAGAACACCAGATAGATAAGTACCTTGTGCGGTAGGCGAGGGGCGTCTTCCGTAAAGATCTTAAACAGCGGAGTTTTGCTGACCATATAAACGATCACCAAATACACACACATTTGCTGCAGCAGATGAAGAATGAGGGCCATTTGTTGGCTTTACTATTGTTTCTTGAATTAGCCCCAAAAGTGTACCGCCTCACAACAGATTTTCAATACACCAAGCAGAAATCAAGTGTGTGTTCAAGAATCTCCGAAATATCAATTTATCAGTTAGCATAAGAGGCTATGCGGACTAGAAGACGTGCAAACCGTTTGTCCCAAGAAATAAGTCGGTTATGACTAAGTGAGAAAAACATAAACTTAGCAAATGTCTGCACTTGTTTTTGTGTTTTTATGACTCGTTGTAGTTACATAATTTCGAGCTGATAAATATACTTAATTAAAATATTATTATAGCTAAATTATATATAATTGAAACTTAAATGTGTGAAGATATGATGCTTCTACTTAATAAATAAGATTAACAATTCTATTGTTTTGCGCACCGATTAAATGCTCGATACAAGTAAGATTATGGATATATATTGAGTTATAGTTCGAGTATATTGAATTTTTAATAAAAAATTATTATTATATATTATGTGGTTTAATGAGTCTTCTTGATTTAACTTTCTCACTTCTAAGATGGGAGGTGAAAGTTAGATATCCTAACTGTCGGTAATAATATTCCTTTATATCGAAAAGAGAACGTTAAGGGGCTGTCAAGGCAATGTTGTCGAAAATTCATGTGGGTTTTTGTCCGAAAAGTGAATAGTCATCGAACGAACCTTGGAAATTGTCCTAAAAGAGAATCTTAGTAGCGCTTCGAACTTTGCTCAGAAACAATATACTTCTTGCTAGAGAGTATTGTATCTTCTTTTGAAAAGGGCTACTTCACAAGTGGATCTAACTAATTAATTGAGTTTGCAAAATGCATGTCCTTGTAATTGTAGGCACCCGCCCTGAAGGCATAAAAATGGCGCCGGTTATTAATGAACTCAAGCGTCGAAACGATATAAAAACAACGGTTGTGTCAACTGGTCAGCACCGCGAAATGCTACAGTCGATATTTAATGACTTCGGCATATGTCCAGATATCGACTTAGATATTATGCAACCTAATCAAACTCTTTCATCTTTGACGGGAAAATTGTTTGATAAGATTGATATAGTCTTAAGAGAGAAACAACCAGATTGGGTTCTTGTGCAAGGGGATACGACCTCGGTTCAGGTTGGTGCGCTTTGTGCTTTTTACCATGGCATCAAAGTCGGGCACATAGAAGCTGGGCTGCGTAGTTATGATATGTCGGCTCCTTTTCCAGAAGAACTGAACCGAAGAGTGGCTGGATTGGTTGCAACAAAGCATTTTGCTCCGACGATAGGATCAAAAAATAACTTGTTGCGCGAAGGTGTTGACGAAGGTTGCATACACGTGACTGGTAATACGGGCATTGATGCATTGCTTCATATGGCAGATATCGTTAACAATAAACCGCCTGCGATAAACGCTAAGATATCTGATTTTACTAGTAAGTTCTCAAAGTACGTTTTGATTACAGGGCATCGCAGAGAAAATTTCGGAGGAGGCTTCGAAAATATATGTTTTGCTATAAAAGAACTGAGTAATCGCTGGCCCGAAGTGGGTTTTTTATACCCGGTTCATCTTAATCCGAACGTACAAGAACCTGTAAAAAGGATAATTGGCGATCGTGACAATGTTCTTCTTACTGAGCCGCAAGATTATCAGAGTTTCATTTACTTGATGTCGAATAGTCATCTTATTCTCTCTGATTCTGGGGGGATACAAGAAGAAGCACCAAGTTTGAAAAAACCAATCTTGGTCATGAGAGATGTAACTGAAAGGCCTGAAGGTGTAGCGGCAGGGTGCGCAGAACTAGTGGGCACTTCTCTCAAGAAAATTATTTCAAGGACGTCTGCACTATTGGAAAATGTCGATGAGTATGCTCTTTTTGCGACATCCCAGAATCCGTATGGCGATGGGCAAGCGAGTGCCCGAATTGCATCCTCCTTGTATCAATAAGCTATTAAGATTTAGGACTGTTATCCTCAATGCCCAATACGAATAAAATCAAGCAAAATGAATTCAAAATAGAATCTAATGAGCCTAATTCTTTTAATTTGCCGAAAAAGGGATTTGATAAAATTGCGGTGGTAGGACTTGGATATATTGGCCTGCCTACCGCGGCTGTGTTCGCCTCCAGGAAAATTGAAGTAGTTGGTATTGATGTTAGTGAACATGCTGTAACAACGATCAATCGCGGCGAAATACATATCACTGAGCCTGATCTAGATCTTGCCGTTCGTTCAGTTGTGTCCGAAGGATATCTTTCTGCATCACTTACACCGAAATCAGCCGATGCATTTATGATTGCGGTGCCAACCCCGTTTAAATCGAACTTAGAGGGTATGAAAATACCCGATCTTAGCTTTATTGAAGCTGCGAGTCGGACAGTTGCTGCTGTTCTTAAGGCTGGTGACCTTGTTGTTCTAGAGTCAACTTCGCCGGTTGGCGCGACGGAACGAATGGCCGAATGGCTAGCTGAAGAGCGACCTGATTTGACATTTCCTCAGACACACGGAGCTGATTCAGATATTCGAATCGCTCATTGTCCTGAAAGAGTGTTACCAGGGCACGTTCTGCGTGAGTTGGTTGAGAATGATCGAGTTATTGGTGGTATGACGCCCGCGTGTTCGCAAAGAGCAGTGGAGCTTTACAAATTAGTAGTTCAAGGTGAGTGCATAGTTACCGATACTCGTACAGCGGAGATGGCAAAGTTAACAGAAAATAGCTTTCGTGACGTGAATATAGCTTTTGCGAATGAGTTGTCTGTTATTTGCGATAAACTCGATATCAACGTTTGGGAACTTACTTCATTAGCCAATCGACATCCTCGCGTAAGTATTCTCCAGCCGGGTCCTGGCGTTGGTGGACATTGTATTGCTGTGGATCCATGGTTTATAGTTGCAACTAACCCCAAAGAAGCGAATATCATTAAGACTGCTCGTGAAACCAATGATGCAAAACCTGGCTGGGTAGTAAGTAAAGTGGAGAAATCTGCCAAGATCCAGCAACTACTCAAGGATGAGAAAGTAAAAGTTGCTTGCTTTGGTTTGTCATTCAAACCTGACATTGACGACTTACGTGAAAGTCCTGCATTGCAAATAGTTGATTCTTTGATTGAGAATGCCAACTTAGATGTTTTTACAGTCGAGCCCAATATTCACGAGCTGCCGAGTAAATTTGTTGGTAAAACTACTTTAGTTAGCGCTGATGTAGCAATTAAAGAAGCAGATATTCTTGTGATGCTGGTCGATCATAAGCAGTTCAGAGAAATTGATGTAGAACTCTTGAAGACTAAAGTTGTGATTGATACTCGCGGGATTTGGACAAATTGACCAGTCAACAGCAACCGCAGTCTTTAGCAAATCCAGTTAAGGCTATAGCAATATTTTTTGGTCATGTCGCTAGTAATGTTGGTGACTTAGCTATCAATACTGGCCAACTAGAGTTGCTTCAAAAGGTCTATCCAGAAGCTGCAATAAAATTTGTGACATTGAATGCGAGCGGATCGAAGTTTTTCGAGCACTCCGAGTCGAGTTTTGGTTCGGAAGCTGAGGTCCAAGTTGCAAATTTTTCCACAAAAAGCACTAGCGCATTGGAGTATGCGCTAGATCCAGCATTATTACTGAAGAACACAAAAACGCTTGATGCTGATCTCATTGTCATAGCTGCAGGAGAGCATTTATTTAGTTATAAAGACGAAGATAATTTCGAAGTCTTGTTTTGGCGTTCTCTCCCTGTATTTTCAGCTCAAGCTACTGGGAAAAAATGTATCATTATGCCGTCGACTTTTGGGCCTTTTCAAACGAATTTAAGTAAAAAACTGATATTTGACTTGTTAGCGTCTGATGTCTGTCTATCAGCGCGCGAGAGAAGATCTCAAAGGCTTCTTAATACTTTGAGCGGCTCCAAAAGTGTAGATTTATTTCCTGATCCAGCTTTTTTTCTTCCAAGTAAAGCGCCTCATAAATTTAATGAAAACAAAGCATTAGCTTTTGTGCTTAGAGCGAAGAACTGGGGAATTCGTCAAAAGTCAACAAGGAAGTCTGAAATTAATGTGAGCGATAGTTGGTTTCAGTGCTACATAGCGATAATTGAAGAATTTTTGAAGAAAGATTATCGTACTTGTAAATTTCTAGTGCAAACAGTAAACGATAAATTTCTCGCAGAAAAATTGATTGCGGAACTTGATTTAACTCCTTCCAAGAAAGAGAAAACCTTTATAGTTGAAGTTAAAAGCATTGAACACTATCAATATATACTTGATGGTGTTGACGTTGTCGTTGCTTCAAGGTTTCACGCAATTATATTTGCGGTTCTTCGTGCTAAAAATGTGTTTGGTTTATATTTTGAAGAGCATGGGCACAAAATGCCTGGTCTGTTTGAGTTCTTTGGATACCCGAACTTATGCCTCAATATTTCACGTCTAAAACCATCTAGAGCTGCTACTCTGATGACGGCGAACATGGATGATAATCTCCGTCACGAAAGTCTTCAAAGAACAATTGAGAAGTCAAAAGTAGATATGATTGAATCATATGGAAGACACTGTGAGCAGAACAAGCTTCCGTGTGATCGAAGACATAATTCTCTGATTGAAATCGCAGTCGAGATAGATTTTAAAAAAAGAGAGTCTGAACTTCGCAGAAGGCTTAATAAAAGTATCAACTCCTTGCGTCAGAAGCTCTCCACACTAGAGAATTCTTCATCAGAGGCTTAAAATGAATATCATAGATAGGTTTAAACGTTTAATTGACAATAAACGTGCTGATTTCATACGTCTGCGTTTGAAAAATTCCTATTTAGCAGGCGGTCTTGAGAGCTTAAAAGAAGAGGTCGACTGTGTAGTAAGTAACTTTGCTGAACACGAGAAATTGTTGTATAGTACTGCTACTGACTTTAATAAATCAGGAAATCACGACGCGTCTGCACTAATTTCTACTGTCCTTATCGGGATCAGAGAAATAGAACGCTATTATCGTATGCATTTTTGGGCAAGTCAGAAAAATTCTGATTTTCTTCAAGCTTCCAAGGCAGGTGTGTGGCTCGAAAACAAGTATGGTAAAAAACCGACCACAAAACAACAAGAATTCTTAACTAAGTTACATCGCAGCCCAACTTATCAACTTTCTTTATTAAAAGAACTTGATGTACAGAAATTATCTTTTGACGATTTCGCCTCAGATAAAATTGCTTATTTTCTGCATAATAGCCTACCTTATTCCTCTGGTGGGTACGCAACCCGAGGGCATGGTTTAGCTGTTGCACTTGCTAATGCTGGATATGATGTAACGTGCGTTACAAGACCTGGTTACCCGTTCGATGTTCCTCCAAAAGATGAGCGACTTGATGTGCCATTGGAAGACATTATTGATGGAATATCTTATCAGAGGTTGCTCTCACCTAGAAGAGATGAGCATTCCGCGAAAGATTATATGTTACAGGCAGCTGACATTATCGAAGGGAAACTAAAGGAATTACGTCCTAGCTTGGTAATAGGTGCTTCAAACCACGTTACAGCACTTCCAGCCCTGATTGCATCAAAGCGGCTTGGAGTGCCGTTTATTTATGAGGTTCGTGGCTTCTGGGAGATTACAAGAATTTCGAGAGAGCCGGAATTTGCGAAAAAGCCAGCCTTTAATGTTCAGAAAATTTTAGAAACAGAAGTTGCGAAACATGCTGCGCACGTGTTTACTTTGACAAGAGGCATGAAAAATGAACTTTGTGACCGGGGGGTAGAAAGTAATACAATATCGATACTCCCCAATTCGTGCGATGTGACCAAATTCAATCCATCGGAAAAAGATCATCTCCTCGCTGCTGAGTTAGGATACCCTTCAAATATTCCAGTGATTGGGTACATCGGTACGTTTGTCCAATATGAAGGTTTGGAGCATCTGGTCGAAGCATGCAGTTTGCTGAAGACGCGAGGAAAACAGTTTAGGCTTCTGCTTGTGGGAAATGAGAATGCGTCTGGTAATGATCGCGGCCCAATTACGAAAGCAATTGAAGACATAGCGGCTAAAAATGATATGGGCGATTGGGTCTCAATGCCAGGCCGGATACCTCACGAAGACGTTCCTAGATACTATTCACTGATTGATATAGCTCCGTTTCCTAGAAAGCCTCAGCCTGTTACCGAGCTAGTGTCTCCCATGAAGCCACTAGAAGCATTGTCAATGAAAAAAGCAATCGTGGTGTCTAGTGTTGCGGCGCTATCTGAAATGGTACGTGATGGAGAGACGGGACTTATCTTCGAGAAAGGTAACATTGAAAACCTTGCTGACAAGCTTGAAGTGTTGATTGATGATGCTAAGCTACGAGATCAGTTAGGTGATGCTGGGCGTAAATGGGTTTTTGAAAATCGGACTTGGAATAAAGTAGCGCAAGATGCGGCAAGAAAGTTAAATGAATTTTGCTAAGAGACGTTTAGCAAAATTATACGTTTAGTTGGATCTTAAGGGCAATATTAACATTATTTATATACCGTATAAATCTTAAGATTTATACGGTATATAAATTTGTCAAGATCTGGAATATATCAAAACTTACCTATTTTAGAATCATCTCTTTAATAGCTGAACAAGTTGATTGCCATGTTTTTTCTTTTGAAACATAGTTGTAGCCATTTAAGCCTAATTTATTACGCTTCTCTTCATCACATAATCTAAGCATGGCGTTGGAGATTTCTGTACAATTTCCGGGCTGAACAACTTCTGCATTCTGCACTCCACCCACCAGTTCAATTAAAGCCGGTAATCTTGAAATTATAACTGGTTTCCGTGCTGCCATTGCTTCTAATGGCTTCAAAGCAGGAATGATCTTCGTGACTGCAGTCTCTACTCGTGGATAGACAAATACGTCGCATAAGCAGTAATATTGATTAACTTCAGAGAAAGGTATTCTACCCGTTAAGTGTACAAACTCCGAGATGCCCAAGCTTAAAGTTAATTCACTTACGACGCTTGAGCAAGCGCCGTCTCCAACGATGACAAGCTTACAGTCGACACCTGTATCTAGGACCATTTTAAATGAGTGTAAAACGTCCTCTAAGCCTTCGTATACTTCTAGAGAACCGATAAATCCGTAAACGACTGTATTGATACCGATATTTAAATGGTGGCGCATCTCATTTGATTGTAAGGGCACATCAAATTTTTCCAAATGAACACCATTGGGAAGAAGTTTGATTTTTTCTGCTTGAACTCCTCGGCTAATGAGTTCGTCTTTTAAAGGAGACGAAATTGCGAAGATTGCATCTGATGCGTTTGCGACAAGTGTTTCCAAATTACGAGATAAGTTAAAACGATCTGTTTGCTCCCACCCTTGGATTTTGGAGGCAGACGTATATTCCCATAAACCTCTGACGTCATATATGAAATCAATACCCAAATGTCTGGATGCTATGAGTGCTGGCAGCGCGTTCACGTAGTTGGAACCGGCAACAACATATTCTGGAGTTTCTGATTTTAGCATCTCAATCAACTTTGTTGCTGCTTCCTCGACAAAACGTAGTATTCCAGACCCGCTAATGTTCGGTCCGCTAATATGTCGATAAATTACATTCTCAATTTCGTTTGTATTTTTTACGTCATGAAGATTTCTGCTATCTGCTCTGTCCCAAGGATAACCGGGCCGTGTAATGCAAACGACTTCTGCTCCTGATCTTGAAAGTTCTTGTAAAATACTATGTGTTCGAGTTGCATAACCAGATGTATGGAAAGGTACACAAAGATGTGAGATGTATGCAATCTTACCCTTTTTATATCCTGTTCTTCGTATTTGCTTATTTATGAGTGCGAAGCCATTTCTAGAAATAGCTTCTTCGTCAAAAATCTTCTGGACTTTCACATCGTCCGTGCTTGCATTGGTTAAACCCAGTGTTGACAAGTGCTTACTAGTGGTAATTATTGAACCGCCATCATACATTAGTATTGCGGCTCTCTTCTTTAGACTAGTTGTTTTTGCAATCCTATATGCTTCTTCTGCAAGCCTTCGCGTCTTACTGGAAGAAATTTTTAAAGAAACTCGAGATGCTTCAATAAGTAAATGTGCAATCTCATTATCTGATCTATTTTTGGACTGTAAATGTTCATAGATATTTTCTGTTTTACAAAGAATAATTTCCAAAATTTCATCATCATATAGATGAGGATTAACGGCATTTTTGTGTGAATTGAACTGATATTTTTTGTAGGCCTTGTTAAGGCGATACAGGCTTAGTGGTAGCAGAAACGCAGACTTTAGTGAATTACGAGAGTCAATTAGCAGTAAGCCAGCTTTATAAGCGACAGTCGTTTTCATATAATCTGTAAGAGCTTGAATTTCTTTCATTATACTGAGGCCACCCACGCCACAATTCCGATGAGCAATAGCTTCAAATTCAAGAATTTTATATCTAATACTTCGTTAAGTTCCGAAGCACCTTGGACACAATAGAGGCGCGCTATTAGTTTTCTACTTCGACGTGATTTAAACCTTCTTTGAGCTGCGCTTATATATCCTCTTAGTCGGTTATTTGGATTTCTGGATATTCTATCAATCTCTTTTTTCCTAAAAATAAAAAAATTATGAGGGTCAACGGAAACTAAATTAGCACTAGCAAGCGCATCATCATACATAAGCCAATCTTGAGAAGCTCTGACATCATGGAATGGCAGATTTGTTACGATGCGTCGGTGGAACGTGACACCTCCTAATGGGCCAACCCGATTGACTAGAAACTGCAATCGTTTAAGCCTAGGGATATTTTTGCAAATCTTCGATAGTCTTTTTGCGTCAATAAAAGTGACTTTTCTATTTTTTTCGTCGACTACAAGCCTAGATGTTATAAGTACATCTAGGTGCGAATTTACTTCGAATGCTTTATATGTCAGTGCTAGCCAATCTGGACCTATCAAGTCATCAGAATCATGAAAATGTATAATGTCACCTTGGCTATGTGAAAATCCAATCTTGCGCGATAAATTTGCTCCGATCCGCTTCGGATTGCGAAGTAAGATCAGATCAATGTTTCGGCATTCGTGATAAATGCAAATTTCAGCGAGTGAATGATCATCGACGATTATTACTTCAACTTTGCAGGTGTTCGTGGCGGCCTGCGCATCAATTTGAGATACAAGCTCGGTTAATGATAATTCTCTTCCATACGTAGGTATAATGATACTAATCTTCACAAGACTACAGGTCCTCTAAGTTCTTTAACTTTTATATATAATGAGGCAGCCAAAAGAACAAACGAAAACACCAATACTCTCCCATTAACTTGTCACCGTTTTAATTTTTTATGTTTTTGTTGGGTGGTGGAGTATATCGCGCTCAATGAAGTTTTACGAATTATTGATGGAGAAGATAAGTGCCTTTTGAGTAGTTATCACGAAATTACTTTAACGTTGTTGAACGATGTTACTTGATTTATCTGTTGAATATGTCGTTGATATTATCTGGTGAAAGAGTAGTTTAATTGTTAACAGGTGTAGTTAAGCTATCCGGTGCTGAGTAATACACATTATATGCACAATGGAGTTACCGGTTATATTAGAGTGTTAGTGACAGAGAGGGCGGGATGGATTTACTTACAGGATCGGATTTGTACCCGCTTAAAGTGTGGAATCGTTTTCTCGATACAATCAGGGAACAGATCTTCGGATTTGCTCAGGGGGGCAGGCTGATCTCCTCGCGAGTTCGTTGTGCGCTCCACAGATGCCAATAAATTTTCTGGTGTTCGAGTTCCTATTTTTTGACTTCAGTTAGTGTAGATCTGGTTACAAGATCAGTCATGTGGTCATCACGACGGAAGGTTAGTTCAAAGATAAGAGGACAAAAGCGGACCATACAATAGTAGATTGATCTCATATATATATAATCTTTGGCTGACTCTATTTGTTAACAGTGATAAAAAATCTTTCCTACTACATCCTTGTGTTGCTAGTCTTGCCAGCGCCTCACTCCAGTTCGATGACAATTTCTGCATTCCTAGCAAGCTTCTTTGAAGAGCATAAAGCGATTTAAAATGAGAGAAAGAGGTAGCTCATCTTATAGAAAAAGATGGCTCTCACAGCATGAAAGAGATATCTATTCTTTCAGTTGCCTATCGATCGAAGTAAATATATGGGTTTTATTTCACTATATCACATAAACTTGAGTATTGGGCAGTACTGTTAAGTACCGCCCATTCGAATAGACATTAGTGCTGTTTGCCAACTGTTAGGCCTAAGGCCGCTATCCTGCGATTAGACCCTAGAAGTGAACTGACTTTGCAGCAGCTGGTTTCTGCAATGGTGGGGCGAACTTGGTGAGGTCGATGCCTTCCACTGCTGCCTTATACTCATCCATGTTTGGAGTTCTGCCGAGGATGGCGGAAAGAACAACAACCGGAGTGGATGCCAGCAGGGATTCACCCTTCTTCTCAGAGGAATCTTCTACCACACGGCCCTGGAACAAGCGGGTAGAGGTTGCCAGAACGGTATCCCCCTTAGCAGCCTTCTCCTGGTTACCCATGCAAAGGTTACAGCCAGGACGCTCCAGGTACATAATATTTTCGTATTCGGTACGTGCTGTTGCTTTTGGCATCAGATCGTCGAATTCGAAACCGGAGTACTTCTGCAAGATTTCCCAGTCACCTTCTGCCTTCAGCTCATCAATAATGTTGTAGGTTGGCGCTGCAACAACAAGCGGAGCATTGAACTCGACCTTACCGCCGTCTTTCTCAAGGTTCTTGAGCATCTGAGCAACAATCTTCATGTCGCCTTTGTGCACCATGCAGGAGCCAACAAAGCCCAGATCAACCTTCTTGTCGCCACCATAGTAGGAAACAGGACGGATGGTGTCGTGAGTATAACGCTTGGAAACGTCATCATTGTTCACGTCAGGGTCAGCGATCATTGGCTCATCGATCTGGTCCAGATCGACAACAACTTCAGCAAAGTACTTCGCGTTGTCATCAGGTGTCAGCGCAGCTTTCTCGCCAGACTTGATTTCTGCAATGCGTTTGTCTGCTTTATCGATCAGGCCTTGAAGAACTTTGGCATCATTTTCCATGCCTTTGTCGATCATGATCTGAATACGGCTCTTCGCAATCTCAAGTGATTCAACCAGAGTGTCATCCTGAGAAATACAGATGGAAGCTTTTGCCTTCATCTCAGCAGTCCAGTCAGTGAACGTGAACGCCTGGTCAGCAAGCAAGGTTCCGATGTGAACCTCAATAATGCGGCCCTGGAACACGTTATCGCCAAACTGCTTCAGCATCTGAGACTGTGTTGCATGCACCACATCGCGGAAATCCATGTGGTTTTTCATGGTGCCTTTGAAAGTCACCTTCACAGATTCAGGGATCGGCATGGTGGCTTCACCAGTTGCCAGTGCCAGCGCCACGGTGCCGGAATCTGCACCAAACGCAACGCCCTTAGACATACGGGTGTGGCTGTCGCCACCGATAATGATTGCCCAGTCGTCAATGGTGATGTCGTTCAACACCTTATGGATCACGTCTGTCATGGCGTGGTAGACGCCTTTTGGATCGCGCGCGGTGATCAGACCAAACTTGTTCATGAACTTCATGAGTTTTGGAATATTAGCCTGCGCTTTCAAATCCCAAACAGATGCAGTGTGACAACCGGACTGGTAAGCACCATCAACAGTTGGAGAAATGACGGTTGCCGCCATGGACTCCAGTTCCTGTGAGGTCATCAGACCAGTGGTGTCCTGAGAACCAACAATGTTCACCTTCACACGAACGTCAGAACCAGCATGCAGAGTTGCACCCAGAGTGGCGCCAACAGCATTGCGGTTGAAGATCTTCTCAACAGCAGTCAGGCCCTGACCTTCATGAGAGATCTCTTTGGCCGGAGCAAAAGCGGACTTCAGCTCAATGCCAAGTGTTTCAGATGCAAAAGTCTGCAGCTTTTTACCAAACACAACAGCATAGGAGCCGCCAGCTTTCATAAACTCAACTTTTTGAGGTGTGAACGCGGAAGAAACATCAACCAGCTCTTTATCACCGTCATAAAGCTTCTTGGTTTTAGTGTTGATGGTGAGCACCTTACCAGTCTCAACTGAGTAGGTCTGCTCAAGAACAGGATCACCATTTCCATCCAGAACGGTGTTGCCATCAGCATCTTGTTTTTTGACCCAGTTTTTCAGGTCAAGCCCGATACCACCGGTCACGCCAACAGTGGTCAGGAAGATTGGAGAGATGCCGTTGGTGCCAGCAACAATCGGTGCAATGTTCACGAAAGGAACATATGGGCTTGCCTGTTTACCAGCCCACAGCGCAACGTTGTTTACGCCAGACATACGGGAGGAGCCAACGCCCATGGTGCCTTTTTCAGCAATCAGCATCACGCGCGCATCAGGATTTGCTTTCTGCAGTTCCTGAATTTCCGCCTGCGCTTCAGGTGAGATCATGCACTTGCCGTGCAGTTCACGGTCAGAACGGGAGTGTGCCTGATTGCCAGGAGAAAGAAGATCGGTTGAGATATCGCCTTCACCTGCGATGAAGGTCACGACTTTGATTTCTTCGTCTACGTCAGGAAGCTTTGTGAAGAACTCAGCCTTTGCGTAGCTTTCCAGAATGTCTTTTGCAATCGCATTACCTGCTGCAAAAGCTGCCTTCAAACGCTCGGTGTCTGCCTCATACAGGAACACCTGGGTTTTAAGAACATCGGCAGCCTGTTGCGCAACAGTCGCGTCATCGCTAAGCGCCAGGTCAAGAAGAACCTCAACAGAAGGGCCACCCTTCATGTGAGACAGCAGTTCAAAAGCAAAGGACTGAGAAATTTCCTCAACAACAGAGTCGCCAAGAATGATCTCTTTCAAAAACTTCGCCTTTTCGCCAGCTGCGCTGGTTGTGCCTGGCAAGGTGTTGTAGATAAAGAATTTAAGAGATCCGTCTCTGTGTTCGTTTCCGAGATCTTTAATCTGCGAAATGATCTCATTCACAAGTGCGCCATCTTCAATCGGCTTGGGGTTCAAACCCTCGGCTTTTCGAGTGTCAATCTCATTCAAGTAGTCAGTGTACAAGCTCATGATTATTCCGACGCATTTGTGTTAGACGATTTATGTTTGGTGTATCTTGAACTCTATGTCAAAACCATCTCTGGCAAACCGGCCCAAGTTTGTTGTATGCGGTCGTATACCAAATGACATTGGCATGCAAGATGTTTCCAGCAGTTGCAGAACTCCAACCCCACCCGCATCACTAACAAGCTGAAAGCCTTAAAAACTACCATTTACAAGCACTTTAGGTGGGAGCATGGTTTGCAGCAGATTTTTACGGTTTTGTCGGTCTTAAACTCTTTTTCTTCCGCACATTTTCTATGCCTCAGCCTTTCTTTTCAGTCGAACCACCAATGCATGTTGTTGGCCAATGTCGTGAGACAAATTTTAGGCTGATAAAACTATGCCAATACTCACGGATTGTAACTCTCCGCCACAACCAGAACTATCTGACATAACTTCGCAGTAGGATTGGATTTTTACATGCGCCCATATGAACGCCTACCGGAAACTGCTTATTGGAAAATATCAGCTCCGGGCAATTTGCTATTTAACATCTCAGGTTTATGGAACTCAATGTTTAAACAGACTAAATGCGCGCTGGTTTCTATTTTTTCTCATGTCTTGTTCCGCATTTCACTAAAGCACTTATAGACCGCGGGTTTAAGTCGTATGTGGCTGAGGCCACATCCAGCTCTTTGTTGAGGCGAATAAGGCACAGTTTAGCGTCTAGATTTTTTAGCCGAAACCGAGTTTATCAATAGCACCTCATGAGTTCAGGCGATGGATAGAACGAATGCCAGAAAACCAACGCCTGAAATAACGGAAACCAGATCACAGATCCGTTCAAGACAGTAACAAAGCCTCATGATTTCAAATAATAGAAGAGCTGATTAAGTGGCATAGCCACAAGGAGGTTGCAATTAATAAGTCCACACACAAGAGCTAAATCAAGACGTCAACAGATTGGCTTTACCATCCAGGAACGATCATCCCCCTCAATTCTATATGAAGGAAGAATGTTTTGAATGCGAAACATTTAATGGTTAAAAATTTCCTAGATAAAGCAAAGTCACTTTCAAAGCTGAGATGTGATATGAAGAAAAATAACAGCATAAATATCGACAGCACCGCCAAAGTGAGCGGGCTGATATCCGTCAGGCGCGGCGATCGTAATAAAGTAGAAATTCAGGAACATTCATTCATGACCGGAAAGATTGTTTTTGACGGTAATGACAATGTTTTCCAAATGAGTACTTCATGCAAGTCTACTGGTAAGGTACTAATTAAGGGCAACAAGAGTAGAGTAACAATTGGTGATTGCTCTTCGTTTCAAAGTATATACCTCCTTTGTGAGGAAGCTGCATATGTTACGATAGGTAAGTACTGCATGTTTTCCCGCGGCATTGAAGTAAGAACCTCTGACTCGCATTCTGTAGTAGATGTTGAGACAGGTGCACGCATAAATATATCCGCCCCAATTTCCGTCGGAGATCACGTCTGGGTAGGCGCTGGAGCTTTTATAAGCAAAGGAGTATCACTTACCAAGTGACTGCATTGTCGGCGCAAAATCATTTGTGAACAGAGTCTTTACAGAAGATAAAACAGTGATTGCTGGTGCCCCTGCCCGAGTTGTCAAATACGGTGTATCCTGGCACAAGGATAAACGAGATCAATTTACCGAAGATGAAATTACTCACTGGCGGGAAACACACTAAAGCGTTTCGAGATTAATTTGAGATGCATCCTGCGGCTTTGAAGTAGTTCCAGCATTCTGTCGGATTGTAGAGGTCGCAGATTTCCCCGATGG
>NZ_LCWX01000131.1:55993-63206 GCF_001431305.1 Pseudovibrio sp. POLY-S9 | reverse complement strand
TGGTGAGACAGCAACAGATACTTTCACTTACACAGTGAGTGATGGCACGGCAGAGCCAATTACCAAGACGGTCACGGTGACCATCAATGGCGCTAATGGTGCGCCGATTGTCTCAGATATCGCGACATCAACTTCTGAAGACAACAGCGTTCTCATCGAACCTGAGTTTTCTGATGCAGACAGCTCCGACACCCACACCATCACGTTTGATGCCAGCAGCACGAAAGGTGAAGTGTCTCTTGTTGATGGCAAATTCAAGTATGACCCGAATGGTCAGTTCGAGCATCTGGCAGTTGGGGAAACAGCTACCGACACCTTCACCTACACTGTCAATGACGGCAACGGCGGAGTGGTCACCAGGACTGCAACGATCACAATCAATGGTGCCAATGATGCGCCGGTTGTTGTTGCTACTCAGGTGCACCCGTTTATTGAGAAGTTTATTGCTTCTGACGGACGTTCTTCCTTGGATCACTTTGGCTGGTCTGTTGCGATTAATGCTGGTGGAGTGCTTGTTGTTGGAGCACACCTTGACGATGATCGTGGAAAGGATGCTGGTTCAGTATATGTGTACACACCTGATGGCACAGGTGGTTTTCAAGAAGTTAAACTGACGGCTCCAGATGGGGCTCGCTCTGATCATTTTGGTAAATCTGTTGCGATTAATGATACAGGTGTAATCGTTGTAGGAGTGACTGGCGATGATGAACAGGGCAAGTCATCTGGCTCAGTTTATGTATATGCGCCTGATGAAGCTGGTGGATACTCGCAGATTAAGCTGACAGCACCTGATGGTGAGGAAAATGACTTTTTTGGTAGCGCTGTTGCCGTCAGCGATGCTGGTGTGATCATTGTTAGTGCAGAGGGTGACAGTGACCACGGAACCCAAACCGGTTCAATTTATGTTTATGCTCCTGATGGGGGTGGAGGGTACACAAGTTTAAAGCTCACTGCATCTGACGGAGCTAAATCTGATTGGTTTGGTCATTCCGTTGCCGTCAGTGAAACCGGCCTTATTGCTGTTGGCGCCTTCCGTGATGATGATCGTGGTCAGGACTCCGGCTCAGTTTATGTATATGTGCCTGATGGATTTGGTGGGTATGAGCAAGTTAAGCTACTAGCGTCAGATGGAGCGCAAAATGATAACTTTGGGCAGTCTGTTGCGATTAATGATGCTGGCTTAGTTATTGTTGGTGCGCCTGATCATGATGATCAGGGTAAACGATCTGGTTCGGTTTATGTGTATACGCCCGATAGTTCTGGTGGGTACACCGATGTAAAACTTACGGCTTCTGATGGGGCAATTGCAGATAGTTTTGGTTGGTCGGTAGCTACGAATGACGCCGGTGTGATTGTTGTTGGTGTGCCTGGTGATGATGATCCTGGCCGTGGTGCGGGTTCTGCGTATGTGTATGTGCCAGATGGGCGGGGCGGTTATTCCGAGTACAAACTGTTGGCGCCAGAAGGGTCTTATAAAAGTAGCTTTGGCATTTCTGTTGCGATCAGTTCAAACGGCGAAATTTCTGTTGGAGAATATAGCGTTTCTGATCGCGCACCAAACTCTGGTTCTGTTTATGTGTTCAAACCGGATGCTTCTGGTGCCTATGGTGTGATCAATGAAGTGCTGGAACTGAAAGATACAAGAGATCTTGCACCGGTCAGTGGCGAGATTGAGATTGTCTTTAGTGATGCCGATACAACCGGTTCTGACTATGAGGTCAGTGTAACGGGCGTGTCAGTATCAGGGGCTTCGGGCGTTTTGGATAGTGACGCGCTGTTGGCTCTGCTCAATGTTGATCATATTGAGCGAGCAGCCGATGCTGCCCAAGGCTCTATACACCTTGCCTTTAGTGCGCCAGCTACCATGTTTGACTACCTTTCCAGCTCCGGTAGCATTGAGCTGATCTATACGGTAGTTCTTGATGGCGGTCCGGTGAACCACCAGGTCAAAGTGGTAATCAACGGTACCAATGATGTGCCAATCTTTTCTGATATCACTACATCAACCTCGGAAGATGATAGTATTCTGATTGAACCTGTGTTCTCGGATGCAGACAGCTCTGACACCCATACTATCACGTTTGACGCCAGCGGCACGACAGGTGAAGTGTCTCTTGTTGATGGCAAATTCCAATATGATCCGAACGGCCAATTTGAGCATCTAGCAGTTGGCGAGACAGCAACCGATACCTTTACTTACACTATCGATGACGGCAATGGCGGAGTAGTCACCAAGACAGTAACTATTACCATAAATGGTGCCAATGATGCGCCGGTTGTTAATGCAGTCTTTGGCTTCTCTTACATGGTCAGTGAAGGCAATGGTGGAATGGTTATGAAAACTGTTCTGGCAACGGAGGAAGATTCACAACTTGTTGCAAAGTCAATCAGTACTTCTCCAGCAGGTGATACGAGCGTTCTCTTTACACCTGAGTTTACAGATACAGACACGACTGATCAGCTCTCGCTTTCCTTTGACACTAGCGAGACAATAGGTTCTGTGATGTTAGTCGATGGGAAGTTCAAATATGATCAGAATGGCCAGTTTGAGCATTTGGCTGCTGGCGAGATTGCTACCGACACGTTTTCCTACACAGTTACAGATAGTAATGGCGGGCAAACTACAAAAACTATCCAGATAGTGATCCATGGTCATGGCAACAATCCAACATTAAGCGCGCTTTCTATTCGAGATGACGGTCGACTTGAGTTGGTTGGAACTGATGGTGGTGTAACCATAACAGGTACTTTACTCAGTGAATTTATTCATGGTGGAGAAGGAAATGATGTTCTAAGCGCTGGAGAAAGCGGTGGAGCTCACCAGCATCTCTTAGGTCATGCTGGTGATGACACATACCTCTATAGCTCTATCGATGGCTATGTTTCTGTAGGAGCCCTCGAAGGTGAAAGTGACGAGTTTGACACTGTTCGCTTTACTGATCTGAGACTCTCAGATCTCACGATTACAAGACAAGACTATGATAACTCGAACGGAACAGTGTTGAAATTCTCTTGGTCGAAAGATGGGAAAAGTGGACAGCTGAACGTTGCTAATCTTGGTGAAAATATTGAGCGCTTTGAATTTGCTGATGGTACCAGCTTATCCAAGATAGAGTTCTTCAGCCATGGTCGAATAAAATTCTTTGGCACTGAGGACGATGATATCTTCATTGGGACTATTGAGGGTGAAGAAATTTATGGCAGTGCAGGTGCAGACACGATTGATGGTGCTGGTGGTAGCGATACAATCAATTATGTCAAATCTACAGCCGCAGTTTCGGTGAATTTGAGTACGGGAGAGTTGTCTGGAGGCTATGCTGAGGGAGACAAACTCACCAATATTAAAACAGTTGTCGGCTCACATTTTGATGACTTCCTTGTTGGAGATGATGGAAATAATGGCCTTTATGCTCAAGATGGAATTGATCATCTTGAGGGAAAAGAGGGAGACGACACACTGAATGCCTATGGAAATGGCGCAGATTATCTAGATGGTGGTGAAGGTTCTGATACAGTTCGGTATCGCTGGTCAAATAGTGGTGTAACTGTAAACCTAGGTGACTCTTCAAAAAATACAGGTGATGCGACTGGCGACACATATGTGTCCATTGAAAATATTATGGGCAGTGATGCACATGCTGATTATCTTACGGGTGATGAAAGCAGTAATAAAATCTGGGGTTACGGAGGTGATGATCAGCTTTATGGGGGCGACGGCGCTGATTACCTCAACGGTGGAAGCGGTCGGGATTTCGCTCGTTATGTTGACTCTAATGCCGCGGTCCATGTGAACCTGGCAACAGGCGTCGTCGATGGAGGTTATGCAACAGGTGATATTCTTGTAAGTATAGAGAATGTCGAAGGATCAAAGTTTGATGATGTTCTCATAGGTGATGATGCAGCCAATAATTTGTATGGTTTGAATGGGGAAGACTACCTTGAAGCGGGGGGCGGGGCCGATGTGCTAAATGCCTATGGCTCTGGTGCAGATTATCTTGATGGTGGCAGTGGTATGGATACTGTCCGGTACTATTGGGCGCGCTCTGGAGGGGTCAGTGTCAATCTACAGGACCAAGTTGGCTTATCAGGTGATGCTGCAGGTGATACCTATGTTTCCATTGAAAACATTATTGGATCGAACTTTGGAGACGATCATCTTGTGGGAGATGATGGCGCTAACAATCTGAATGGATATGCAGGGAACGATACGCTGGTTGGTGGTTACGGTTCCGATACCTTTGTATTTAGCGGTTCCATGTTCGGCAATGATACGATCACCGACTTCGAAGCTGGAGCTGGTTCCGATGATATCATTCAGTTTGATAGCGAAACATTCACAAACTTTGATGCCGTAATTGCTGCAGCAAGCGATGAGGGAAGTAGTGTCGTGATCTCACTAGATGATGACAACTCGGTCACTTTGAATAACGTGTCAAAATCAGAACTGCATGCTGATGACTTCCAGTTTGTCTAAATGACCAAAGGCTACGCTCGTCTTGTTCGTACGAGCGTAGCCTCAATTTTTATAAGCTCTCTGGGTCCTTCCCAGCCTTTTCTTATCCTGCGGCGAGTTCAGCAGGGCAGGGCTGGGGCTTGTGTGGGGTTTGCGGAGGCTTGGTGTTTATGTTCATGTTGTTGTTCTCATGTCCTAACCTCGCTAATCCTATGGGTTTATGGGATTTTTCACCTTCATCTCATTGACAGTTTAAACAATCCATCGCATGGTTCTTGCGAGGCGTCGAAACCTCTCACAGAGCGGTCACCGCTGCCGTTTACAGGCGGTCTTTTTGTGTCTGGAGTTAGGTCTTCAAACGCAAACTCTCGCTTATGGGCGGGAGGGCGGTGAATACAATACCCTTTGCGGGGGAATAAACCCGCCTGTCTCTGTCAGGTTTCGAACCTCCCGCTCGCCAGTGGGTTGTCGAAAGCCTTCTGCTGAGTGGTTTGTTCAACAAGCCAACAGAGAGGGCTTAATGATGACTGATACTGGTAAAGAGAAATGTGCCCATACGTCCCTTCGCAATGAAGTGGATCAGCTTCGCTTATCAAGCAATCACCTCAAAAATCTAGTCTATTCCATGAGCGTGGTGATGAGTGAGCGTATGGAACACACTCAGGAATATGAAGCGTTACTGACGCTGTTTGATACTGTGCGCAATCACATCAATGATGTGCAGGAAAGCAGTGAGAAGATTTCAGAGCTGCTTGATCCCTGTGCACTGGAAATCTCTAAAAGCAAGTAAGTTGGAATGATGAGAGGCTTGCCTCTTATGGAATATTCTGGCTTGGGAAGCGTGAGCTTCTCAGGCCTTTTTAGTATGTGGCTGCAAAGGTAACCCAAGCACTGAAAAGGGCATTCAATGATGGAGCTCTGCTTGGCTACGCCCTAATCGTTGCCTTTCTTTTGCAGCTTCCCCTTTTAGGAACCAATGGCCTGTTTCACCGTCATGTTTTGAGAGTTTTTGAGATAAGACCTTTCTCTTTGAGGTCTTACAAAGAATCTCAAAGAGTGGGTCTGATACAGAGATAAACTTGGATGTTTGATTGAGTATCTGCATTGCTGCTGCTTTTGCGCTAGATGACACTGATTGAAGTTCACCTGTATTATTATTTGTATATTTATCTTTATTTCGTGGTGCTCTCACGTCACCCTTTAGCTGCTCATTTTGGCACGTTTTCTTGTCTATTTTGTCACTGCAACTGTGCATGGACAGCGAGTCTGGTGCGACCAAAGGTGCTCTGATGTCACGTTTTTCGTCTCCTACATGGCAAAAGGCATAATGATTGCTTTGCCCGCGACCACGTACACGTTGAGCTTTAAAATATCCAGCTTGCTCTAGCTTCTTCAAAGCTCGGATTACAGTTCTTCTGCTGGTGCCTGCATCCTGTTCAAGGCGAGAGATGCTTGGCCAAGCATCTCCGGTCTTAGTGTTGAAGTAGTCACACAGAGCGATCCCCACGACCTTTTCTGATGCAGAGAAGTCATGATCCCGGCACAGCTTGCTAATCCAAACAGCTTTGTCGCTGTATTGAATGGTTAGGCTGTTACAATGTTGTATCTTGATTGCTGTATTGCTCATTATTTCTGCCCCCACTTCAGCAGGCGAGAAACCTTTGACAAAATTCGCCTAGTTATTTGACGTTTTTTACGCTTCTAAGCCATTGGAAAATTGACAAGAGTTCAGGATTGAAAATCCGCGTGTCGGTGGTTCGAATCCGCCTCCAGGCACCACTTATCTCTTTGAAAATATTAAATAATAAATCGAGCATTCGCTCTATTTTCTCAAGGCTTGACACTTTTGCTCCAACCGCTTGCTGAACTCTTCCCCTCGCAGTGTGATTTCCTTTTCAATGTGGCGCGGCGTGAGATTTTGCATAGGTGGGCGATATAACGTACACAGCGGCCTTTTTTCTTTCCCTACCAGTTTTGAACGTTAGAGAAGTCTCAAAGCGTACCCTTTTAACGCTCAGTTTATCGACGGTTTAAGACACGCTCTTTGGAGCTAAATTATCTGCGCCCGAGGCTCTGGCCAGCTCTGCGACTTAAAGTGAGTTTTAGTAACTCTAAGTCTTGGCACTCTCCGCCAAATTAAAGAGGGATTGTCTCCAATAGAAGTGGTTCGATGTCTCAGCCATTGTCCATGAGATAAATATTCACACTGAGGATTTTCTGGAAAGTCATCGTTAAAGGCATCAAAATCCGAATAACGTTAGGTCTGGACAAGCAGGTTTTGTCCCTAGCACTTAATGCGCAGCTTTCACCAGAACGCACGCTGGCCTTCATCTCAAACAGACGTTACCACCGGAGTCTGAGACACCGGATCTGCGTAAACGCTTGTGTCAATTTCGTAGACTGAGCTCACCAGGGAGGGGCTGACCACATCGTGTGGTGATCCCTCGGCAAAGATCGCTCCATCGCGCATGACGACGAGGTGGTCTGCGTAGCGGGAGGCCTGGGCGATGTCGTGGAGAACGACGACCACGGTGCTGCCCTGACTGTTGAGGTGTTGGAGGAGATCCAGTGTCTCATACTGATAGCGGATATCCAGATAGCTGGTTGGCTCGTCCAGCATGATGTAGGGCGTGTCTTGAGCCAGACACATGGCGATGAAGGCACGTTGGCGCTGACCGCCGGAAAGGTCTTTTAACGCCCGGTCCTTGAACGTGTAGAGCCCTGAGGTGTGCAAGGCCTCCTCAACAATCTCAACATCCC
>NZ_LCWX01000131.1:42195-55896 GCF_001431305.1 Pseudovibrio sp. POLY-S9 | reverse complement strand
GCCGGCTGCGAATACCCAGGAGTGATTGATGAGGCGCACGGCCATACCCGACAAGTTGCTCAACATTGATGCCAGTTGGAACCACAGGGCTTTGCGGCAAAAATGCAATTTGCCGTGCAACCGTTTTGGCAGGCAGGCTATGGATTGCTTCGCCATCAACGGTGATAGTGCCGCTCTTTAACTTGTTGATCTGGCCGATGGTTTTCAGCAATGTTGACTTGCCGCAACCGTTCGGGCCGATCAAAGCGGCATAGCTGCCCTTTTGAATGGTGAGATTGATGCCCTTGAGCATGAACTCTTCGTAACCGGAGGTGACGTATGAAAGAACGATGCTCATGTGCTTTGTCCTTTTTGTGAGCGGCTCATGATCCAGATGAAGTAAGGAGCGCCCAGCATTGCACTCAAAATACCTGCGGAGACTTCAAGCGGCGGCGCAATAGCCCGTCCAACCGCGTCGGCCAGAACAACCAAAAGTGCCCCCACCAGAGCAGCAGTTGGCAGCAAAAGGCGATGTCGCCCTCCAACAAGAGAGCGACTGATATGCGGTGACATCAAGCCAATAAAGCCAATCACACCAACCACACCAACGGAGATACTGGCAAGCAGGGTTGCAACGCCCAGCAATAAAAGGCGCATCTTAGTCGTGCTTTGGCCTAGTCCGCGGGCGGTCTGGTCTCCCAGTTGTTGCAGGTCCAGTTGATAGGAGAGCACCATAGTCAGACCCAAAAGGCTCACAAGTGGCATCCAAATCGATTGCACATGCACCCACGTACGAGCCCATAGGGAGCCGGTGAGCCAGACAAGTGGGTTTGAGATTTCCAGCGTAGCGGCTGTCACCAGCAGATAATCAACACCTGCATCGCACACCATGCCAACGGCAATGCCAACCAGAGCCAGACGGGCAGGGGAGACTTGGCGCAGATGAGCTGCAAACAACACCACCACCGCAGCAACAATGCCGCCAAGGGCCGCAGCAAAAGGAAGATAAGTAACGGGCACATTGGGCAGGAACATTACTGTGCCCAAAGCAGCCAGTGCAGCACCTGAGTTGATGCCCATGATCTTGGGGCTGGCCAGAGGGTTGCGAATGATAGCCTGTACAATAACACCGGAAACAGCAAGGCTTGCCCCGGCCAGCAAGGCAATCAACACACGGGGAAGCCGTGACTTCCAGATAATATAGGTCTGCTTTTGGCCATCCAGATCAAACAGGCTGTTCAAAATCACATCCAGCGGGATGTTAACCGCGCCCACACCCAGACTGAGCATGCTGACAAAGACGCAGGCAAACAACAGCAGCATTTGGACACGAAAGGCTTTGGTGCTCCGGTGGCTTTTAAAATCTGTACGCCACTGTGCGCCGGAGGCCTCAGAGAGCATGCTCATCAGTCAATCTCCTTGGCCGTGATGGTCAGGTACAAAAAGTAGGGCGCGCCAATCAAGGCTGAAACCACACCCACCGCAGTTTCCTCCGGGAAGTTGATCAGCTTGGAAGCGCCATCAGCAACAAGCATCAAGGTGGCACCACACAGCATAACCGCAGGCACCAGTACACGATGGTCTGTGCCAAAGGCAGCGCGGCACACATGCGGAATGATCAGGCCAATAAACATCACAGGTCCGGCAACGGAAACGGAAACACCGGTCAGGATTGCCGCGAGCAAAATACCGAAAAGCAACGTAAACCGTGGATCAGAGCCAAGCCCTTTTGAGGCTGCTTCGCCAAGCGCCATCAAGTTGAGCTTATGCGACATGAAGAACGTCAGGAGGCCACCTGCCAGACACCAGACAAGCAGCGGCGTTGCCTGTTTCCAGCGCACATCTGCAATGTCACCTGTGGTCCACTGGATCACGGAGAGGGCAAGTTCATCATCCAGCGTAAAAGTGAACCGCACCAATGCAAACGCAAGAGCGCTGACTGCCACACCAGAAAGGATCAGGCGCAGCGCACTTAACGTGCTCTTCAGGCCACCTGCAAGCGTCAGAGTTAGCCCACCGGCAAAGGCAGCACCCAGCACCGCCATGGTGTCGATGTTGAAGAGAACGAGCGAGGGGAACACCAGCCCGATGGCGATGCCCAGAGCAGCGCCCTGATTGATGCCAAGGATAGACGGAGAGGAAAGTGGATTGCGCGTTGTGGCTTGCAGCAAAAGCCCGGCTAGGCCGAGGTTTGCGCCAATCAGTGCGGCAATGAGAGTGCGCGGAGCGCGGATATCGCGCACAATGGAAAGGCTCTGCTCATCAAGTTGAGCAAAGACCGAATTCAGGACTTGGAGAAACCCGATATCTTGTCGGCCACCTGTGGCAAGGGATAACGCCGCTCCACCGAGCAGCGCCATCCCCATAAGGCTCCAGTACATGGCAGTGAGTGGCATGTGCGTGGCTTAGTTCTGAACTTGCTTCATAATGTTTTGCAGGTCATTGGCGGTCATTTCTGCTGCCACCATGCCGCGCAGACGAGACCACACATGCGCTTCCACGTAAAACACGCGGTTGTTTTTCACAGCGCTGATGTTCTCGTAAAGCGCTTCGCCTTTCCAGCCATCCGCAAAGGCTGGGTTTGCGTAGCGGCCCAGAATGAGAATGTCCGGGTTCACAGCAGAAAGCTGCTCCAGAGAGGTCTTCACGTAGTTAGATTCATAAACCGCACCCTTGGTTGGCTTCATACCGCTGACAAAGCCAAAGCCTTTCAACAAAGAGCCATTGTAGGAAACTGGGGAATGCAGCCAAAGCCCCTTTGCGTTGGTCACACCAAACTGGATCTTGTAGTCGCCAGCCTTTTCAAACTGCGCACCAATTTCAGCCATTTTGGCTTTATGCACTTCAACGCGGGCTTTCATCTCATCTGCCTTGCCAACGGCAGCGCCAATCGCTTCCAGCTGCGCAATTGCAGAAGGGTAGTCACCACCCAGACTGTCAAAGACAACCGTCGGTGCAATTTCAGAAAGCGTGTCATAAGCGGCTGTATGCCGGGTCTTGTCGGCAATGATCAGGTCTGGACCCAAGGATGCAATCACTTCAAGGCTTGGTGTCTTACGGGTGCCAACAGAAACCCAGTCCTGCCCAATCTTATCCGTATAGGCGCTGATGATGCGCTCACGCTTCTTATCATCCGCCACACCCACAGGAGCAACGCCAACGGCAGCAAGCGCATCAACAAAGCTATATTCCAGCACAACAATACGCTGAGGCTGATCAGGAACAGTGGTGGTTCCCAGCTCGTGTTTTACATCACGCGCGGACGCTCCAAAGGCAACAAGAGTTGAAAGGGCACCAGCGAAGGCGGCTGCGAAAAGATTGGTTTTCATCGGCTTGACTTCTCATAAGGACGGGCAATAGCAAAGGTTGTAGAGTGAGCTATTGTATACCTGATAATTATAGTCAAGTTTAAATAGGAGTTTTTACCTCATATTTATTCGATAACGCAGACATCCTGCAAATGCCTGCGCATAACCACTTAAGACGAAGGTTGTTCTGACAGCTCGTCCACTTCCATCTCCTTGGCAACTTCTTCATCAGCAAGAATAATCGTTTGCGGTGTGGCCGTGCGCGTTGGCGTAGAAGGCACAAACACACTCTTCTCGCTCTCAGCAACAGCAGAACGCTGTGTGAGGCGCCATAAGGTAAAGGCAAGAATAAGCGCATGGGCTGCAAACGTGGACATGAAAAGGCCGATGGACCCGAAAACGCTCATCAACACGCCGCCCAAAAATGGTCCGATCATGGACCCCACACCAAGCATCAGCAACAAACCACCACTGGTCTGCATCGCATCCCCCGCATCTGCATGGTCATTCGCATGGGCAACCAGCACCGGGTAGAACGTGTAAATCGCAGCGCCAAAAATTACAGCTGAAGCAATGGCCATGTTGGCACTGCTGGTATCTGCAAACAAGAAGATGGAGTCCGCAGCCAAAGCAACCACAGCAATCGCAATCACAACATAGCGGCGGTCCGTGCGGTCTGAGATCATGCCGATTGGGACCTGCGCAAAGGCGCCAGCCAAAATGGATGAACTCACAAACAACGTGATGCTGGCAATCGGCAGTCCAACTTTCCCGCCATATACCGCCGCCAACGTTCCAAAACTGCCGTTGGAAACGCCAGTCAGAACAACAGCAACCACGGCAACGGGAGAGTTACGCCACAGCCGCCTTATATCCAGTTTGACCTGTGCAAGGGGAGCCGGAGCAGGGGTGCGCGTGACAGCTGTCGGGATAAGCGCCACCACATAAAACATGGAGGCAATCACAAAGAACTCGAAGCCATCAATCGGACCCATGGAAAGAACCACCTGCCCACCCGTGGTCGCAGCAAGGTTCACCATGGTGTAGGTGCCAAAAACAACCCCGCGATTGCTTGGGTCCGAGCGTTCCGTCAACCAGCTTTCCACGATCATGGCCGCCCCGGCAAAGGCAAACCCTGCCACGGAGCGAAAGGCAATCCATGCAATGGGATCAACCATCAAAGAGGAGGCCAGAACTGACAAGCACGCCAAAGATGCCATCACACCAAAGGCCCGAATATGCCCCGCCCGCTGCACGATCTTCGGCACACTCAGGCAGCCAGTCACATACCCAATTGCCCAGCCAGTCCCCAACAGACCGAGAGAAAGAGAGGAGAAGCCCTCAAACGTACCTCTAAGCGGCAAATGCATACCGGTAACACCACCGGCAAAAAACAGGAAGGCAGAGCCCAAAAGCAAAGAGGCGATAGGAAGAAGAAACTGACGCATGGCAACGACCCGGAAGCTGGGCAAGTATCCCCGAAAATACTTACCCCGAAAAACACCAGGAAGGATAAGAGCACAACTCCCCCAAAAACGCGACAGCTTTATACCTACCACCCTGCTTGAGAACACCTTTTCACGAAACAGCGAGAACAATCACGGAAACTAGTAATGGAAAGCTGGAAGGAAGTGACTTTCTTCTAAAACTCTGAAGCAAGGAAGGACAATGGAAGTGTTCTGATTTTGTTGGCTTGAATAACGTCTTAGTTAAAGATCTCGTATCAGTAGGGAGATGTATAGAAATAGTGGGTATTTTAAATAATTAATTATGCTCAGTGAATGCGGTGCAACTTACTTATTTCAATGAATTAATTTAACTTATTTACATAAGCTGATACCGAAAGAACACAGGGTACTGCGACTTGCCTGATAATCCAACCAGATATCGAATTGAACGTGGAGATTCGAAAATATATTTGTTAGTTGTACCCACTGAAATTGCTATTTTTAAGAGAATTTAGGGATGCCTCGGGCTGCTGCTGCGGGGCTGAGCCTTTTTGGTGGTTATGGACACGGATTACATCAAGTCAGAGTTCGCTTCGGACAAAAGTATTTTTGCTCGGGTTAACATCGGATCAGTTTGGCTCGTTTTGGCAGTACTAACTGCGCATCTGGTGCTCTACACAGCGATATCAGCGATATTTGCTAGCAACCTGCCTTTGGATTCAATCGAGTCTTTGTATTGGGGTAAAGAATGGCAACTGGGGTACTTTAAGCACCCGCCAATGTCAGCTTGGATGATTGACATTGTTGTAAGGTTCTTTGGGCGCTCGGATTGGATTGTATTCGCCAGCTCTCAAATCTGCACCATCCTGGCGATTATTCCGGTCCTTCTCATCGTTCGTGAGCGATATGGAGCAAAAGCCTGCGGATATACTGTTCTTGCTGTTTTCCTGACGCACTTCACGACACTAACTTCTATCGAATACAACGTGAATATGGGCTTCCTGCCATTTTGGAGCTGGATGGTATTCACTTTTTTGAAGGCCGAAGAAAAAGATAGCCTTTTCTGGTGGGGCATGTTTGGGGTGGTGAGTGCTGGTGGTATGTACGGTAAGTACATTGCTGGTGTGTTTCTAATCAGCGCAACATTATGGGTCTTGCTTAGACGTCGAGATCTACTCTTACGGCCAGGGCCTTACCTCGCTGTAGCTATGTTTCTGATAGCAGTTACACCCCACGTACTCTGGCTAGTGGATACTGATTTTCTCCCAATTAAATATGCGATGAGCCGTTCTGGTAGTGAAGGCACAGCGTGGTATCTGCATTTTGCGATGCCGATCAAGTATCTAATTGAGTTCATTTATTCAGTTGCTCCAATGTTATTTGCGCTTGCAATTGCTACAGGGTGGCAACGGATGAAGTTAGTGTCGTTTGCTCGGGTTGGTGATCTCATCAACGACGTATGGTCAGATCCATTCTTGTTTGCTGTTATCGGGCCCGTCGTTGTAATTGCTGCAATCTCTCTGGGACTTGGTGCTGACATCAAGACTGCATGGTCTATCCCACTTGGTGTTGTGTTTGCAGGTCTTATTGGTGCTGCAGCCAATTCATTGGATGTCGGTCTAGGTTCTTTCAAACAGCGCTTCATAGCTTCGTGGACTATCCTGTACGGCCTGCTGGTACTGATTTATGTCGGCATATTCGTGTTTTCTCCAGTGGTGAAAAGCAAGCCTGCTCGCATGCAGCATGATGGCTCGGCATTAACTCAGATCGTGGAAAAGTATTGGTACAACCACGAGGCTGAGCCTTTTGAGTACACCATTGGTAGTCGTTGGCCAGGAGGAACTGTGGCTTGGTATGCGTCTCAACGGGCATCACTCTTTGAAAAGGCAAGTCTTAAGTATTCCCCGTGGATTGACGAGAAAGATCTACAAACCAAAGGCGCGGTCTACGTCGACTACAAAGAACCTAAGACCAAGGTTGCTGGTATGTGTGTCACTGACCCGCAAAAAGTCCGTTGGCCAATGCCTGATGGTCGTGTCTACAAAAAACACCCTGAAGTTTGGATTGCTGTTTTGAAACCTGCATTAGGTCCAAATGCTGTGACATGTGAGGAAGAAAGACCATGAGTGAAAACACCCTCACACTTGCAGTGCCAGTATTTAACGAATCTGAGTCTTTGGAGGTCTTTCACCAACGTCTTGGAAAAGTTGCTGAGCAACTCATTGATCAGTTCGCGTTAAATATCGAAATTCTTTACGTAGACGACGGCAGCTCTGACGGCAGTCCCATGATCATGAACCAGCTTCCAAGTGGCCGGTTCAGTGTGAAAACCGTTTGCTTTAGCCGCAACTTCGGCAAGGAAGCTGCGCTGGTGGCGGCAATAGAACGCTGTCAAAAAGGTGCGATTGTTTTTCTTGATAGTGATGGTCAACATCCACCTGAAATGTTGCCTGAGTTTGTTCGCCGCTGGAAAGAGGAAGGCAATGATGTTGTCTATGCGGTTCACAATAAACGGCAAGATCATCCGATCAAACAGAAGCTGGTTGGGATCTTTTATCGCTTGATAAATGCAGGGAGCAGGTTCGAGATTCCTGCAAATGCTGCTGACTACAAGCTGCTATCTCCTCGTGCTTTGGAAGCGTTGAAAGCTTGTCAGGAACGCATTCGTTTCTTTAAAGGCCTTTCTACTTGGATTGGCTTCAAGCAGAGTGCGATTGAGTATGAGCCAGAAGCGCGTATCTCAGGTACCACCAAGTGGAACTTCTTGAAACTTCTTAGTTTGTCGTCCGAAGGTGTTATCTCGTTCTCAACGGTGCCTTTGCGGGCGACGATGTTCCTGGGTGTAGCGATTGCTATTCCATCGTCTCTTTACGGTTTCTGGATCGTGTTATCTTCGCTTCTTCTCGGCAATGACGTACCTGGTTACTCATCCCTTTTCACCGCAACGGTCTTCTTAGGCGGACTTCAGCTGATCTTACTGGGGGTTGTTGGTGAGTACGTTGGACATATGCTGCGTGAAATTAAGCAGCGTCCGATTTACATCGTCGCAGAAGAACATAGCCGAAGCGCCAAAACAACCGAGGTGGCAAATGCGCTTGGTGGCTGATGATTACGCCTACACTTCGGAAATCAGCAAAAGCATTCTGTGGTTGCTGGAGAACGACAAGATTCAAGGCACCTCGTGCATGGTGGTCACAGATGCATGGCCACAGGACGTGACAGCCTTAAAGGCGCTGAGTGAGCAGAGGCCCGATATCCAGATCGGGCTTCATATCACGTTGACAGGGGACTGGCTTAAGCCATCATCCTCAGCTTTGGAATGGGCTGCGTTCCCAACAATGCCGCAGCTCTTGCTCAAATCGCACTTACGCAAGTTGAATACCTGTCAAATCGAGAAAGAGATTGCATCGCAGATTGAGAATTTTCAACGCGATTTCGGCCGTCTTCCCGATTTTGTAGATGGTCATGAGCATGTACATCTGTTCCCCCAAATCCGAAATGCATGCGTCAAGGCATTGCATGCTGCTGGGTTTAAAGGTTGGGTGCGGCAGTGCGGGGGGCCGCTAAAGGGTGTTCTGAAGCGACCTCATCGTTTTAAGTCATTGTTCCTGAACTACCTAAGCTGGTTGTCTAGGAAACAAGCTGATCGTTATGACATACGCTATAACAGGGATTTTGCAGGCATCTACGATTTTTCGATGAAAAGTGATTTTAGCGGCTTGCTGGAAACATGGCAGCAGACTGCGTCTCAGGATAGTGTTTGCATGTGCCACCCAGGGGTCGCGCATTCTAACTCAAATACTCCAGATCCAATTGCTCAATCACGAGAACGCGAAATGCGTGTCCTATCGGAAGCAACACGATAACAATTGCTACGAAGGGCGGGATACAGCTTGCGACCCAACTCTTCACACCAACGCATTGAGCATTAGCCCTTGTTCAGGGTATTCAGGTGGTGTTGGTGTCACTTCGGGTGATTCAGTGTGGTGAGAGGGTTGGGTGTGGTTTTATTTCGTCGGGCTTCAGAATTTGCGATAAGTCAGCTGCATCAGGTTATGGTTTTGGCGTTCTCCGATTATGTCATCCAGATGGATATGCCGCTCGCCGATTTTGAGCGGATGATTATGGCTCGAGGCTTTGACGCGGATTTGTCCTGGGTGGCCACCGACAATGAGCAGCTGGTTGGCTTCTGGTTCATCGGCAAGCAAGGCGCTTATCCTGGCACCATCTACGCAGTCTCCACCGGAACTGTGCCACAGGCGCGAGGCAAGGGGATTGCGAGCAAGCTCTTTGCCAAAGTGGAAGAACACGCAGCTCGCCAAGGCTATCATCGCGTCCAGCTGGAGGTGATCACCAGCAACACGGCAGCCGTAAAGGCCTACGAAAAGCTCGACTTCCAACCGCAGCGCAACTTCCAGTGCTTCAGCCTGCACAAAGCAGCATTCGCTGAACGGAGCTTTGAGCATACGCCAGTGTCCGCTGACTGGACTGAGATTGAAACGAAAGCCGCTGAACTGTGGGAATGTGCTCCCAGCTGGCAAAACACTGCATTCGCGATCCGCGCACTTGCTGAGGGTGTTACCACCTACAAGATTGAGCAGGATGGTCAGCTTGCAGCCTATATCGCGTTTACCCGCAAAACCGGCGCAGTCATGCAAATCGCTGTGGCTTCGGAATATCGTCGTCAGGGCCATGCCTCTGCGTTGCTCAAAGCTGCGTTTGACAGTGTGAGCAAAGATGCGCTCACGTTCATTAATGTGGATGAAGGGGATGGGACCATCATGCAGGCCCTGTCAAAACTGGGGGCAACAAAAACACTGCAGCAATATGAGATGCATAGAGCATTGCAAACAAACACAGCTCATGATCAAGAGAGCATGCTGACCACCCCCTAACTGGCAATTCTCATGACACAACTGCGCCGCTCTCTCTGGTTCTATCTCAGCTCGTTCATCGTGATCTATACGATGGTGCAGGTGGCTGTAACTGTGCTGGTCTATCACTATGGCATCAAAGAAGCGGGCAATCTGTTCATTGAGCTCGGTTTGCCTGTGGTTTTGGTCAGCCTGATCTTTGTGCGCCGCGAACATAAAGCACCAACCGGCTCTGTGTACTGGGGTCTGTTTGTCGGCTCTCTCTCCGTCAGCATACCCATTTCCATGATGGTGCGCAGCTATCTGCTGTCCGGCAGCGATTATGCTGGTGCGCTCAGCCCGGTCCCGTCCTTTGCGGGAGATGAGATGGGGCTCTTCTTCATCATTGACCTGGTGGTCCGCGCACTTGCGTTTGGCATCGGTTACGGGTTTTTCGCCCGTCTTCTGTGTGATGCACAAAACCGCTCGAAAGAGCCGAAGTAACTCTCCTGAACCACACAAATCCTGAAAATCAGTGGCTGGCGGAACCATCCTCCGGCCTGCTTTGCTGTCTGCATCCACTGCGTGTTCCCGAAAAAGAACCCGCGGTCGTTGGAGGGCGAACAGGCCTGGGAAAAGCCTGAAGCTGCTTGGTGATCCTGACGCTAAGAGACGCTGCACTATGAGAATTTTTGCATAAATGTCATTTGCTTTGCACTTGCTAACACGAGTTAGCAGGTGTAGTTAGCAGGAGAGAAGAACAATCGCGAGTCGAAAGGGAGGCCGCGTATGAAACAGACATGTTACGCTGGCATTGATGTCGGTTCTGCAAGTGCACGTGTAGGACTGTTCAATGAAAATGGAGAGCGACTGGCCTTCGCAGTCCGGCCCATCAAGCAGTTCCATGGACGTACAAACTTCGTAGAACAGTCCTCCACAGACATCTGGCAGCAGATTTGCGCGGCTATGAAAGAGGCGATGGCCAAGGCAAACGTGTCCGCAGACGAGATCCGCTCGTTGGGCGTGGACGCCACCTGTTCGCTTGTGGCCGTAGCGCAGGGGGGCAAACCTGTCTCCGTCGCTGAAAATGGTGATGCTGATCAGGACATCATCATGTGGATGGACCATCGGGCTGCCGAGGAAACGGCGCTGATCAACGCTACGGGCGATGAGGCACTCAAGTATGTGGGCGGTGAAGTCTCCATTGAGATGGAACTGCCGAAAATCCTCTGGCTCAAAACCCATTATCCAGATCGTTACACCAACACAGTCCGCTTCTTTGATCTGGCCGACTATCTGGTCTGGAGAGCAACAGGAGCAGATGCCGCCAGCACCTGTACGCTGACCTGTAAATGGAACTATCTGGCCCACGAAGGCCGCTTTGCGGAGGATATGCTGCAAGCCGTTGGCCTGCATGATCTGCCGGAAAAAGTACCGGAAAAAGTGCTGGATCTGGGGCAAGCTGCAGGCGGTCTGTCAGAGCAGGCTGCAAAGGACCTCGGCCTCAATGCAGGAACACCGGTTGCAGCTGGCATCATTGATGCGCACGCAGGTGGTCTGGCGCTTATTGGGGCAGAACCGGACGGTGGTCTTGCCATCATCAGCGGTACTTCAAACTGCCACATGATCGTCAACGAGAAACCAGTCATGGTGCCGGGCGTCTGGGGCCCGTACTGGGGCGCCATGCTGCCGGGGTACTGGCTAGGCGAGGGCGGACAGAGCGCAGCTGGCTCTCTGGTGGAATGGACCATCCGGCAATCTGACGCCTATGACGAGCTCAAAGCCGAAGCCGCCAAACAGGGCATGCACGAGATCGCACTCCTCAACAACTGGGTGCTGGATCTGGAGGCGCGGGAAGCGAACCCGACCCGCGGCCTTCATGTCCTTTCTGACCATCACGGCAACCGCTCGCCACGTGCCAATCCGCATGCAAAGGGCGTTGTCTCCGGCCTGACGCTGGAAACGGGTCGGGATGCACTGGCCCGCCTTTATCTGGCAACACTGCAATCCATCGCTTATGGCACGCGGCATATCATCGAGGAAATGACGAAGGCCGGACACAGCATCACCAAGCTGTTCATGTGCGGCGGAGCCACCAAAAACCCGCTCTGGCTCAGAGAATATGCCAACATCACGGGCCGTGAAATTCAGCTGGCGGAAGAAGACGATGCCGTCACGCTGGGCGCTGCCATTCTGGGTGCCGTGGCTTGCGGAGACTTCAGGGACATTCCATCAGCCAGCGCAAAGCTGGTGCGTGTTGGTGGTCTCATCAAGCCGGTGCGCAGCACCGCTGAGTTCCACACTGCCAAATATCAGGTCTACCTCAATCTTTACGACAACCATCAGCACCACAAGGCGCTCATGGAAAAAGCCATTTAATTATCAAAACAAGTTCAGGAGGACACCACGTGCTCAACCTGCCACAGGCCCTAGCGCCTATCTGTGTAGCAGACAAGGAAATCCTTGTCGTCACCAATGCCGACCTTCGCGAAAGCGCCAATGTCGCTTGTTGGCCAACCTTTGAGGATTACGCGCAGCGATTGGAAACTGCGCTGACCGCACAAGGTTTCAAGATGAAGCGTGCCCATGAGTATGATGCAGCGCGCGGTCACGGCTTTATTTCTTCGCAAAAAGAAGGCTCGGAGCTGTTTGCGCGGATTGATCCGGAAGCCCCGCTCATCGTGTTGCTCACTGCATGGCAGTACTCACACCACATCGCGCCATCGCTTGCAAAGCACAAAGGACCAATTCTGCTGCTTGCCAACTTTGATGGCACATGGCCCGGTCTCGTCGGCATGCTCTGTATGGCAGGGTCTTTGACGAGCCTTGGCGTAGACTATTCCCGTCTGTGGTCCCAGTCGTTTGAGGACGAGTTCTTCAACTCAAGCCTCGCCTCATGGCTACAGGACGGCAAACTCAGCCATGACACCTCCTATCTGCAAGATGTCTCCGCAAACCATGCGGTTTTGCAAACCCCAGCTGGTCAGGCAGGGCAACAGGTAGGCGAGTACATCCTCAAGAACAAAGCCATCCTTGGTCTGTTCGATACCTTCTGCATGGGCATGATGAACGGTTACTTCCCGGTCAAAGCCCTTACAGATATCGGCATGCCGCTGGAAAGCCTTTCTCAGTCTGCGCTTCTGGTGGAAATGGAGAAGGTGCCTCAGTCTCTGCGTGAAGAATGCCTGAAGTTCTACGAGGACCGGGGCATGACCTTCCAGTTCGGCAGCGATGATGCAACTGAGCTGACCCGCGAGCAGGTGCTGGAACAATGCGCCATGATGATCGCCATGGCCCGCTTCACAACGCGCTTCGGTCTCTCTGCCGTTGGTGTGCAGTATCAGCAAGGCCTGAAAGACAGCTGCGCGGCTTCTGACTTCGCCGAGGGGGCAATCGGCTCAACAGTGCGCTTCCTGATCCCGGACGAAGACGGCTCCATCATCTGGGAAGGCAAACCAATCCCATGCATCAACGAAGTGGACATGGGCACTGCTATTCCGCAAACCATGATGTGGCGCCTGCTGGATGCCATGGGCCTGCCAGCAGAAACCACGCTACATGATGTGCGCTGGGGCAGTGAGTATGAAGGCACCTTCTATTGGGACTTCGAAATCTCTGGCTCCGTTCCCTTTGAACATCTCAAAGGCGGTGTTGCAGGCGCGACAGGCTATCGCCAGCCAGCCATGTACTTCCCCAAAGGCGGTTCCAGCATTGCGGGCCAGTGTAAGGCGGGAGCATTCTTCTGGGCGCGGGCGCATTATGAGGGCACACAGGTCATCATGCACATCGGCACAGGCCATGCGGTTGAATTGCCGGAAGACGAGTTCGAGCGTCGCCGCAAAGCCACCACCTATGAGTGGCCATTGATGAACTGCACACTCGATGGTGTTGGCCGTGACGATCTGATGGCAGGGCACCAGTCCAACCACATCACGGTGGCCTATGTGCCGGAAGACAAGCTGCGCGATGTGCTGCAGGCATTCGTGGCTCAGGCACTCACACAGGGCATTAATGTCAAAATCGCAGGCTCTGCGAAGGACATGCTCTGAGCCTTTGAAAATGAGTTTGAGCATCGCGTGGTGCTCAAACTCACGCAAGTGCCGCGGGATATCC
>NZ_LCWX01000131.1:39538-42096 GCF_001431305.1 Pseudovibrio sp. POLY-S9 | reverse complement strand
CGGACCCCAGCCCGCCCCTGCCATATTCTACTTGGCAATTTGAGGAAGGCTGACTACCACTCGACATTCAAGCGTATTTGTGAGGCATGCTGAATGCACTTCGCAAAAGGATATACGCCGGAGCAATGGGTTAGAGCGTACTCTGCGACCGCAAGCAAGCGAGGAGGGGCTCTGAAGAAATCAGGGCGAGAAACGACGCAATGGCCAAAAAGCCGGATGAAATTGCAAAGGCGCTCGGCGTCTCCATCACCACAGTGCGACTGGTGCTGGGCGGCAAGGCAGAAAAGTACCGCATCAGCAAAGCCACCCAGGCCCGCATTCGTGAATATGTGGAAGAGCATGGCGTTAAGTTCGACCTGACCGCCCGAAGCCTCAAGCTCAAACGCACCAACACCTTTGGTCTGATCATCCCGCGCCTAGCCAATCCATTCTTCGCCAAACTCTCTGAAGAGCTGGAACACCGGTGCCGCGAAACCGGCTATCAGCTTATCATCAGTTGCTCCAACTCAGATGAGGAGACGGAGAAGGAGCTGGCAAACGGTCTTGTTCAGCGCAATGTAGACGGCCTGTTTGTGGTCTCGTCCACCTCCGGCAGCCAGCAACATCTGGGCAACACCATCACCAAACCAATGGTGTTTCTGGATCGTGATTACGGCAACACCGATGCCCCCGTCATCACCTCAAGCAACTTCGAGGGTGCAAAAGATCTGACTGCAGCCATTGCAACGGCTGCGGGGAATGAACCGGTCTACTTCCTGATCGGCGGCAGCAATCAACCCACCATCATCGAGCGTGCACGCGGATATCTGGATGTTATGCCGGAAAACGCAGGCGAAGACTGGACACTCCGGTCGGCCCGCAACCGCACACAGGATGGCGAGCAGATGATGCAGACCCTTTGGGACAAGCTCGGCTCTGCCCCACAAAACCTGATGGCCTCCTCTTTGCCGGTTTTGGAGGGAGCTCTGGCAGTCCTGCGCGAGAGGCTCGGGCACATCCCGGCCCAGCTACGCCTTGCGACCTTTGATGACGATAAGATGCTGTCCTTCCTGCCTAATGAGATCTGGTCAATCAAGCAGCAGGAACCTGAATGGGCAGAAGCCGCATTGCAGGCCATGACCCAGACCATGAGCAGCGAGCAGCCACACAGCAAAACCATTGCGACCCGCCTGATCCACCGGCCCAAAGATCAGTAATCCGTCACTATTTGTGGCGGAAATACGGCAGAGAATTATACCTCTGAAAACCATAGAACCGGAAGAAGGTGCTCATTCCGCTGCGTAACCGTTATATTCCTTAGGTATGTAGTGCAGGCAAATGCGCTAGTCTGTCTGCGGCTATGGTACTCTTTGGAGACGAACTCGGGCTTATCCCTGAAATGCACACCGGATTTCGACAGATGGATACGCGCGAAAACAAATAGTTAGAGCATTGCCGGATGCCCTGACCAGCTGGGAGCATGTAGATGGATACTATTGGGCCAATCCAAAATCGCATAAGTCGTTTCTTTATTGATGTCGATGACCGAAATTGGGCGTCTGTCGAAGCTGCGATGACTGGCCTTGTTCATCTGGACTATTCCTCCTTCGGGGCAGGGGAACCCGTTGACCTGACGCCGGAAGCGATCACAACCGCATGGAAAGAGCTGCTGCCCGGTTTTGATCAGACCCATCATCAGATCGGCAATGCACTTGTTGAATCCAAAGAGCAAAAAGCCACAGTCAAAGTCCATGCCACTGCCACCCACTTTATTGATGGAGCAGAAGGCGGCGACATATGGGTGGTCTATGGCACCTACCACATCGCGCTGGTGCATGAGGGCGGGGCTTGGAAAATCAGCAGCATCCAGTTCAACTTCAAGTTCCAGGATGGCAATATGGATCTGCCGGTGATCGCGCAGGCCCTTGCGGATGAAAAAGCCGAGTAACCAGCAATAGCATTTTTAGTCTGGGCGAATGCCCGCAGGCCGCATATAACAGCAGGTGCGATACTGCCGTAACTGGCGTGATAGGACCTGCTTATGCTGCTGAACTTGCTTTCCAAATGCACCTTAGGGGCTGCTCTCCTCATCGCGCTGGGCGCAGCCACAGCACAGGCTCAGGACAAATCCAGTAAATCGGAAAAGTTCTTTCCTGGTATCATTGGAGAGGACAATCGCGAAATCATCGACAGCTGGGATAAACCTTGGAACGCCATTGGCCGCGTCAACGTCGCCGGGTTCCGCTCCCGCTCCATGTGCTCTGGTACATTGATCTCAGATCGCATGGTCATCACAGCAGCTCATTGCCTGTACAACGCCCGTACCGGCAAAGCGCACGTTCCCTCCAAAATCAACTTTGTGGCCGGGGTGCGCCGGGACAAATTCATCGCCCACACCACAGCCGCCTGCACCTACTTGCTGGATGGCTACACCTTCACCACCCGCCCGACCTTGAAGCATGCCGCAACCGATGTTGGCGTAATCATACTCTCAAAACCGTTGGATGTGCCGCCGATGCTGGTGATCAGCAAATCGCCGGAAGTCGCCCAAAACCTCGACCTCACCAGCGCCGGATATG
>NZ_LCWX01000131.1:31710-39440 GCF_001431305.1 Pseudovibrio sp. POLY-S9 | reverse complement strand
GCGGGATCGTCCGTTCCTGCTAGCCGCCGATAAAAACTGCAAACTGCTGAAAGACCGAGGCAACCTCTGGCTCACCAGCTGTGACACCAACTACGGCGGCTCCGGTGGTCCGGTGATGGTGGACGAAGGCGGAAAACTCAAACTCACCGCCATCATGGTCGCCTCCGCCCAAAACAAATTCTCCATCGCAGTGCCAAAGAATGTTTGGTCCCACCTTCTCGACAAAACGACCTGCGAAGGTAAATAAGCTTAAGCCTGCCTTTACCTTAAGCCCAACACAGCCTCACACACACCGATCCAACCCGTCCTGTCTCTTGTTGCCAACGAAAAACAACAAGGGACAAACCCATGAAATTTCTGAGTATCCTTGCCGCAATTGCTGCTTTCCTATCGATTTCGGTTGAGGCAAATGCTGCCCTTCAACAATGCCGAACTATTGACAGCGTTATTGCTTCATCTGAGCTGGACACAAATCGAGACCAAGGCGGACATATCGCAAAGCATGTGATCAACGAAGGCATTTTCAGCAGTGATGCAGATGCACAAGCAAAGCAAACAGACACATTTTTCCTGGATGAAGATCAGTATGAAAGCGTAGAAGCTATTTTCCTCGCAGGGGGTGTAGGTAATTGTGAAACCACAGGCTCTGCTGCCAACGTAGTGATTGACCTGGTACAGGCAGATTTTGCAGCTAAACCGGCTGCATTTATTGGATACAATTGTAAAGCTGGCTCAATCCTCACTGATAATAATCCATTTGCTGCTGGTCCACGGGTGTATTGTGGCCAGGAAGGGACATCTTTCACACCATCACAAATCCGGTTTGTTATGAAATGGACGGGTGAAAAATGGGTAATTCGAACGGCATTTCCGATGCCTTAAAATGAGTTGGGCGCAGCACCACGCTGCGCCTTCCACTATGGCGACGTCTTAAGCCGCAACACGCTTTGCCAAATACCGCTCCCGCACATCAATGATACAGCGCTGTCTCGACGACTGACTTACCTCGTGTGGAGCGAACTCGGATTCCACACCATCCAGAAAATCCACTGTTTGCCTCAGCAGCCCGAGCTGGTCATCTGGGAACCAGTGAGGCTCGGTCTCTGTCATCTTCTCAACGTACCGCACACCAACCTGCTTCTGGAAGATCGTGTCCGGCTGGCCGTCACGGGTGCAGATGCCATAGGTGCCGTTGAGAAAGTGACCCCATGTGCGCTCCTCCAGATCCCTGTCAAACGCGCTCAGCACCTCAGGGTAGGACACATGCAAGCGAGATCCCAGCTCTCCGGCACGAAATGCCTCTTTGGCATTGCGGAAACGGGAGAGGAAAAACGCTTTGGCGGCCTGTTCCTGTGTCAGGCCAAAACACTGCAGATCCTCAAACCAGCGCCGATGGCTCTTCAGGTGGAAGCGATAAAGCTCCCGTTCCTGATACTGACCAAAGAAGGAAACACACAGCGAGCTGTTGGTGAACAGGTAAGAGGCGGCAGGCATCACCCGCCGCTCCAGCAGGCTCTGCCAGTCCGCGGAGGAAAGGCCAAGCAGACCCAGAAACACCTGTTCCTCATAAAACTCCGAATAAAGATAGTTGAGCAGCATAATCATACCTCGCAGCAATAAAAACCGAACTGTGACGATGAATAACCTGAAATATTGGAAGGATGCTTCCATGCCGATCGAACTAAGTTGTGCTGTCAGGGCTGTCATGCCCTGCGGAAAAAGTTCAGCGAAGGGCTGGCATTGCTTCATTACATTCTGTAAGACCCAATCCGACAAAAAGTTTCAGCAGATTTTGCGCGTGTCAGGTGTTCCTTGCTGCGGACGGCCATAAGCCGGAAAGAACACTTTAGAACTTTGCGCCAGATGGATACCCTCAAATCTGCACTATTAGAATACGCAGGAGTTTGCCTGCAAAAGGAGGCTCTATGAGCACAGCAGGCACGGAAGCCTATAAGGCACGCCGCACATTCGCGATCATCTCTCACCCGGATGCCGGTAAAACCACACTCACCGAGAAACTGCTTTTAGGTGGTGGTGCGATCCGTGCTGCGGGACAGGTGCGTGCGCGTGGTGAGCGCCGCCGCGCCCGCTCTGACTGGATGAAGATTGAACAGGAACGCGGTATCTCTGTATCATCCTCCGTGATGACGTTTGAGCGCGATGGCATTCTCTTCAACCTGCTTGATACGCCGGGCCACGAAGACTTTTCTGAAGACACCTATCGTACGCTGACCGCTGTTGACGCAGCCATCATGGTGATTGACGCTGCAAAGGGTATTGAAACCCAGACCCGCAAGCTGTTTGAAGTTTGCCGGCTGCGCGATATTCCAATCATCACTTTCGTCAACAAAATCGACCGTGAAGGTCGCCACCCAATGGAAGTCATTGACGAGATTCAAGAGGCACTGGCCCTTGATGTGACGCCAATGAGCTGGCCTGTTGGTATGGGTTCCGACTTCTTTGGTGTTTACGACCATATCGGTAACCGCTTCTTCACCTCTACTGAGGGCCGCGGTGGTGCTCTGGATACCATCAAAGATGTTAAAGGTCTGGAAGACCCTGAGTTGATTGGTGAACTGTTCGACAACATCCGCGAAGAGCTGGAAGAAAACGTGGAACTGGGCGGCGCAGGTTACCCTGAGTTCGATCACGAAAGCTTCCTGGAAGGGCATCTGACCCCGGTCTTCTTCGGTTCTGCTCTGCGCGATTACGGTATCGACCAGATCCTCGATTTCATCGCCGCATATGCACCACCTCCACATTCTCAGCCAGCAACGGGTGGCCGCACCATCAAGCCGGAAGAGAAAAAGGTAACGGGCTTCGTGTTTAAGGTTCAGGCCAATATGGACCCGAAACACCGTGACCGCATCGCGTTCGTACGCCTGTGCTCCGGTACATTCAAACGCGGCATGAAGCTCAAGCATGTGCGTGCTGGCAAGGCAATCACCGTGTCCGCCCCAATCTTCTTCTTTGCAGAAGAGCGTGAGATCGCGGAAAAGGCCTATCCGGGCGACGTGATCGGCGTGCCAAACCATGGCCAGCTGCGTGTGGGAGATACCCTTTCTGAAGGCGAAGAAATCCACGTCACCGGCCTGCCAGCCTTCGCGCCTGAAATTCTGCGCCGTGTGCGCCTGACAGACACCATGCGCGTTAAACAGATGCGCCGTGGCTTGGAAGATCTGGCAGAAGAAGGTCTGGTGCAGATCTTCAAACCAGCCATTGGCACCAACTGGATTGTCGGTGTTGTGGGTGTGCTTCAGCTGGATGTTGTGGTGGATCGTCTCAAGGCAGAATACCAGACAGAAATTGGTTTTGAGACCGCCATGTACAACACCGCGCGCTGGATCGAGTGTGAAGACAAGCTCAAGCTTGATAAGTTCCTTGAGACCAACCGCGCCCATGTGGCACTGGACCGGGACGACAAGCCTGTTTACCTCTTCAAAAACGCTTGGGAAGTAAGCTACATCGGTGAAAAGAACCCTGATATCGGCTTCCGCGAAACTCGCGAAATCGTGCATACGTCTTAAGCTTATCTCCGAAAAGCGGTTTGGACTAGAATACGCCTAGAAACAAAGCCTTGGGCTCGGCGCGTGAACCTTGTGAACGCGACAGGCTCCAGGGCAGCAAGGATAAGAATAAGATGAAAGATCCAGCTCTCGATACATTGCTGCTGCCATTTGAAGATGGCCTGCTCAACTTTTTCGAGGAAGGTGCCGCTGATCAAAAAGCGCTCTTCCTGCGTGCTCGCATGGGTTTTGCCATGAATGGCATCGCCAAAGACTGCCTGATCTGCCAGCAGACATTCGCGCCAGACAGAGACAATCTGGAACGCGCTGGCTTCACAGTTGCACCGGAAGTTGACGGCCAGTACCCGCTCGTCATGCTGCTGCCTCCGCGCCAGCGTGATGAAGCCCGCGCCCTCATGGCAAAGGCTGTAAAGTCCGCAGGTGAGGGCGGCCTCGTTGTCGTCAGCGCCTCCAACACAGAAGGTGCCAAGACCGCTGAAAGCGATCTCACCAAATTGGCAGGCAACACCGGCAAAGTCTCCAAAAACAAATGCCGTGTGTTCTGGGCAGAAATTTCACCAGAAAATGTGAACCACGAGCTGGTGGAAGAATGGTCCAAACTGGATGCGCCCCGCGAAATCATGGAGGGCGAGTTCGTCAGCCGTCCGGGCGTGTTCGCATGGGACCATCTGGACAAAGCCTCTCAGCTTCTTGTTGCAACACTGCCAGAGAAACTGGCGGGCCGCGGCGCTGATCTGGGCTGTGGTTTTGGCTACCTGACCCGTGAAGTTGCCAAACGCGAAAAGGTCAAAGCTATTGATCTTTATGAGGCTGAAAAGCGCGCGCTGGACTTGGCTGAGCAGAACCTGAAGGGTAAGACCGGAGAGGTCGCGCTGGACTTCATCTGGCAGGATGCCACCAAAAAGCTGGCCCGCACCTACGACTTCATCTTCACCAACCCGCCATTTCACGCAGGTGGTAAGCAGGACCGTGCAGATATCGGGCAGGAGTTCATCAAGTCCGCCGCCCGCGGCTTGCGTCCATCCGGCCATCTGTGGCTGGTCGCCAACCGACACCTGCCATATGAAGCAACGCTGGATAAGGTGTTCGCCTCCTACGAGATCATGGCAGACCAGAACGGCTACAAAGTCATTCGTGCCATCAAGGCGAATAAGTAAGTAAAGCGCGCATACGCTCGAAAAGTGGGCACCGGTTTTCGGATAAGCGTACGCGGCAACAGAACCGAAGGTTCGAAAAATGAGACTTGTAAAGCTATTGGCAAATCTGGGATACGGCAGCCGCAAAGAAATGCAGGCCGCCATCCGCAATGGTTGGGTCACTGATAAAGACGGCAACCCAATCAAAGCCGATAGCAAGCTGCCTCATGAAGACATCCTGTTTGATGACGAGCCGCTGGACCCACCAGAGGGCTCCGTCATCCTGCTCAACAAACCGCTTGGCTACACGTGTTCCATGAAAGATCGCGGACGTCTGGTGTTTGATCTGCTGCCAGACCGCTACCGCGTCCGCAAACCAGCTCTGTCCTTTGTGGGCAGACTGGACAAGGACACCACTGGCCTGTTGCTGTTCACTGATGACGGCAAACTCCTGCACCAGATCATCTCACCCAAGGCAGATGCCGCAAAGATCTATGAGGTTGAGCTCGATCGTCCGATGACAGGCGGGGAAGCGGATCAGTTTGCATCCGGTGAAATGATGCTGGAGAACGAGACCAAGCCGCTCAAACCAGCAGAACTGGAAGTCCTGAGCGAAACAACAGCCCGCCTCACTCTCCACGAAGGCCGCTACCACCAGGTCCGCCGCATGTTCGCCGCCACTGGCAACCACGTCACCAAACTCCACCGCGCCCAGCTCGGCGGTTTGACGTTGGACGGCGTGGAAGAGGGCACCTGGAAACTGCTCTCACAAGACGACATCGACAAGATCTTTGGCTAAAGTCCATCCCGCAATGGTCGCCTGCCACTGGTCTCTCGGAAGTGCAGTTCGGGAGGCCAACTCCAACCTACTACATCCCGCCACTAACAAACCCGCACTCGATGCGGGATCTATACCTACGAGACTCTAAGGATCAGTCAACCTCCCAATTCTGCTCAGGTTGTCAGACCAGAAGATGAACAAGGGCTTGGCGTAAATGTTCTTTGCTGGCACGTATCCGACTTCTGAAAGAACGCGGCTGTCCAGAGAATTGTCTCGGTGGTCGCCGAGCATAAAATAGTGGCCTTCAGGGACACGATATATTGGCGTGTTGTCTAATGCGCTATTTGAGTGAGCATCAAGGATCGGATAACTCATCCCGTTGGGCAAGTGCTCTAGCATCTGTGGTATTCGGAATGTTGTACCATTCGGGCTAGTCACGACGAAATCAGGAAGTGGACTCAGCTCGAGAGCTTTTCCCTTCAAGAATACGTGTCCCTCAGTTAGTTGGATTGTGTCGCCTGGCAAGCCTATGATGCGTTTGATGTAATCAGTCTCGCCATCGATGGGTAGTTTGAAAACGACAATATCACCGCGCTCGGGTTTGATGCGGTCAAAACCGCCTGCATTAGCGACAATGTAATCACCCGAAAGCAAAGTTGGTGCATTGCTGCTGGATGGAATAAAGAATGGCTCCACCTGGCGAAAGGAGGCGAATGGCTGATCATAAATATTCAGCGAGAATGGGAACAAAAGCCATACTACAAAGTAGACCAACCCCCGATTGTAGACCTTGAGAGAGTAGTTTTGCTGATTTCTGCACAAAAGCAATAGATCAATAAACGCGATTATGTAAAAGCAAACTAAAACTGCCGAAACTGCAACAACATACAACCCGTTATCAATGTATCTTGGGAGCGGAATGAGTGTAAAAATTAACCCTGACCATAAGAGCGAAAAAAATAGAACAAAACGCTTTGGTCGTCCTAAATAAAGGTATCCAGCACCTGTAAAAAATTGGAGCAGCAAAGCTACCCACCATATGCGCTGCTTAATAAATAACCTACTCATAGTGGCAGTTGTCATGCCAGAATCCCTGTTCGGGTATAATTTTACCCATTGATATCACAGATTGTATCTCGCGCAAGCCACACTCACAGAGCCTAGATCCCAGCCCAGTGCCCTCACCCTGGACGGCGTCGAAGAAAGGAGCTGGAAACTGCTCTCACAAGACGATATCGATACGATCTTTGGTTAGTCGCAGACATCACCGCCCAGCCTTCTCCCGCACCATCTCCAGATGAGTCCGGATCTTCTCCTCATACGCCCAGGTGGAGAGCAGGTTGCCGAGCAGTTTCTGGTTCGGCGTGCGCAGGCAGACCATGTAAAGCTGGGTGTCCAGCGCCGCCATCCACACCAGCGGAACCCACAGCGACCAGCAGGCGACCTCAGCCAGCACGTAGCCGCCGGATTGCACAATGACCCAGTTTGTTACCCAGTAAATCCCGATGGCATAGAAGATCGTCAGCGCGCTCATCAAAACACCCGCAAACAGCCCCCAATAGAGCCCCTTGCGTGCCCACAGCAGTATAGACAGGTAGACGCCCCACATCCTGAACAGGGTCAGGAGGTGATAGAAGAACAGGCGCCTGAATATCCAGCCGAAGACCATGAACCGCTCGCAAACAGCCAACACCGCCAAACCCTAAGGCGGCGCCCCTTAACTCCGCGATAAACCGCAGGCGCAACTTGCGCGCACCCCGCTTACCAATCACGATGGCTTAAGAAAGAGGCCGCACCGGAATGCAGATCACCGCGGGCTGTGGCCCCGCCTCGCCGGTCATGGAAGGATACAGCTGGAAGCAGGGGATGTTCTCCGGCTCGTACCCGCTCAATGGCAACCACGTGCCATACATATATTCCCACGCCGCCTGCGATTGATCATGGGTGATCACAAAGTGCCCGCAGGCATAGCGCCCGCCGCCAACCACCATCTTGCCCACTTCACCCTCAACATCCGCTGGTCCGCGCAGCGTCAGGCAGGAGCTGAAACGCATCTGCTCCACATCGGTCACCTGCGGATCATCGTGGAACAGGCACATCATCTCCGCCCCATGCATCAGCCCGCGCGGTCCGGCCCATGCCATCAGCGCGCCAAACGCCTCGCCAAAAATCTCGGGCCGTTCCTGAAAGTTGCCCGTCCGGCGCACATAAGCCACCGTGCGCGGCTCCAGCTTGCACACCTCAACCTTGTCCGCCACCAGCCCGCTCGCAGGCCGTTCCAGCACC
>NZ_LCWX01000131.1:27819-31566 GCF_001431305.1 Pseudovibrio sp. POLY-S9 | reverse complement strand
CTGGCTGGCGGACATGCCAAACCGTGCCTGAAAAGAACGCGCAAAGGTGGAGGGTGAGGCAAAGCCCATGTCCAGCGCCGCATCGGTAATGGAGATGCTGGCATTCTGCTTCAGCCGCCGCGCGGCCTTTTCAACCCGCACCCGGCTGGTGAACTGATTGACCGTCTCTCCGGTCATGGCCTTGAAGATACGGTGAAAGTGATAGGGAGAAAAACACGCCGCATCGGCAATCTGGGCAAGGGAGAGATCTTCGCAGATGTTCTGCTCAATATAATCCATCGCCCGGTTAATCCGCTGCGTATAGATGTTCTTCTGCAAAGCTTCATGCCGCATCGTCAGCCTCCCATACTCGGCAGAAGCTTACAACATACCGCGCAAAAGAGGAGCTGGAATTTGGGGAGGGGAAGGGGCAAAACATCAAGGGCAAAGCTCTGTTAAAACGAAACACCGTCCAAGCTTAAGCAGTCATCGCGCGCCATTCTTTGCAATTCTTGCTATGTTTGCATCCCACATGCCACATCCTGAAAAAGCGCTGGCCTGCGAAGGGATGACAGCTCCGCAGACCAGCAGGGCACCCTTGGCGGCAATGCGGGGTGTATGCGCGTTCCGCCTCCGGCACCAGAGCGGCTGGCACGCACGGCGCCAAACGCTCAAGCACAGTCGGTCTGCACAGGCACATCGTGGCAAAAGACCCGTCACGACACCCATGCGGCCATCAAAAAAGCCGATTGCCTGAGATGATCAGGAACCGGCTTTGTCTGGAAACACTACTGTTTTGGTTATGGGCTGCGGTTGGTCGACCTGCTCCAGGCCGTATTCCCGAAACCTGCTTTTGGGCATGGGAGAGGAATACGCGTCAATAATCTGTCCGCAGCTTTTTTGAAGAGCTTCCAAGCGGTCGCGGAAGGCATAATGCAAAGTGAACAAAGCATCCCGCTCGCTGCTGTCCTGCATCCTCTCGCTCAGCAACAGCTGCTGCATATAAGCAAGGTTCTGCAAATCAGATGCAGCGACGAGCACTTCGTCTATTTCATTTTGGAAAGTATTTGTGGTGCCACAGGCACATGCGGAACTGGTCATTTCAATGCCCCTTGTATTTGGCAGTTGAAGGACCGCGCGGCAGTCAAGTTTGTGATGACCCACTGGCGAGCGGGAGGTTCACAACCTGATACAAGGCAGGCAGGTTTATTCCTTCCCGAAGGAAGTGTTGTATTCACCGTCCTCCCGCTCATAGCAAAGGGTTTGCGCCCCTTCAGAAAAAAGGCACAAAAAATCCGCCAGTTACGGGAGCGGTAGCCGCTTGTATTGAGGTTGTGAAGCCTCACACATGAATGTGGAATGAAACACCGCCCATGTCAAATCGGTAATTTAGACAAGGGGTGTGGATTGGTGGAAAGAAGAGGGTATTTAAACGGGAGCTGAAACAAACATCTGCCCCCACCCCCGGTGTCATCCCGGCCCCGAGCCGGGATCTATACCCACAATCGCCAGAACTCACAAACTCAGCACTGGATACCGGATCTCCACTCCGTTCCGTCCGGCATGACGGAGGAGAGGAACACGGGTGATAAGTAACGCGTTGGCGAGCTATCTGTAGTGCAAGCATTATGTACTCAGTATCTACAAGTGCTCTAGAAATTGGCGGAATACAAACCATTACCTTGATATTCTGCTAGGCCAAGCATCTCGAAAACTCCCCCAATTGTTGTGAAGTTACAGCCACCTTCTTTGGCGCATGCAGGTAACGTTTCATTGAACCAGCGCCTCGAGAGTTGCCGATGCTCAAACAGATAAGTTGCAACCACTTCCCACTCAGAAATAGTGATCCCTTTGCTGTGGGGCCGATGAGGATTTTGGTGGTTCGGGATATTGTAAATTAAAGCCCGTTCTCCACGACGCTTACCCCATCCCTTCACGGTGAACGGAGCTTGAGCATTTGGTTTTGGAATAAGGCTTCCAGCGGGAATTCTCTGGAGAGCATCAATTAAGTCTTCGCTGTTTTTAATAGGCATTGGATTACCACTTTAAGATGAATGCGCTACTGCTAGAGATAGGGAGATTGATAACTGTAGGTAGGGTCAAATTGAGAGGTTGTCGAAATCTAGGTAACTATAAATAAAGTCACCGCTAGTTGCTGCGTAGTGGGAGACATGACAGGGTAATAATGGATGCCATACACCTGGTGTAATTACCTGAACTAGCTCCTCTCCGGGTGTCGACATCTGATTTATCAAGCTATTGGTTGGTATCTCATCACCTTGGCGAAAAAATACCCCCACATTGTAAAGCGCATCGCTTGCTCTCCCTTGACACACGAAGCCATCACGACTGATTGCAAAGCCGATCCTTCGCTCGCTTAGTTCAATCCAGCGGTATGCGGCGGCTGCGCGAGAAACTCCTAACTCTGTTGCAAGGTTCGAAATTGCCTCATGAGAAAAAGTGCGTTCTTTATCGTACACTCTTACAATATCAGGAGGCATTAGTAGGTGAGCTGCAAATTCGTTTGCCTCACGTTCAAAAATCTCATTTTGGAAATCATTTACGTTTTCTACAGAGCAATTAAAGCTATTCTGCTTGTACCTATGAGCTATGAAATGACCAATTTCATGGGCAAATGTGAAGTTTCTGCGCGGTTGGTACTTAATTGTCGTGTTGACGCCAATTGTCCAATGAGTGGTGCCTTCGGCTCTAATCATAATCCCTTCGAATGTGTCAAACTGATCGAAAACCACTTTGCACTGGTCCCCATTAGAAGTGGGAATTACGATATCGTTTAGGATTGTAGATAAATCAATTTTGCTCTCATTGGGCCCGAATTGGCGCCATAGCTTAATGATCCTATTCGCTTCTCTTATTAGCTTTACCATCATTCATCATGTCTGAAATACTGAAAAGCTTGTCCAGATCGCTTTGCGAAAGGCCTCTGTTTTGAGCTCCTCTGGCAAGGGCAATCTGCACGTGAGCCTCAGTAGGTTCTTTGGCAGTGTCATCAATTAAGTATTCTGCAGATATATCTAAAACTTTTGCAATCTTTAATAGCAACTCTCCCGAAGGTTTCGCGGGTTTTTTGTTTTCGAGTTGCCAGATATATGCCTTTCGTGAGCCAACTTTTTCTGCGAGCTCATCGAGTGTTAACTGCCGGTCTTTGCGCCTCTTACGAAGCTTTTCCCCGAAATCATTAGACATGGCTGTTCCCAAATTATTGCTTCTCATTTTTATCTTTACAGTATCACAAGGACTATACTAATTCTAGTATCGTGATCGCGATATTTTTGTATCGTACATTGTGGTGCAAGAGCGAAAAGCTCATTTCAGGAGGCGACATGCCGAATTATTACGTGAATCAGAATGCTCAATTGAATGGTGATCATGAAGTGCACGAAGAAGGGTGCTCTTACATGCCAGCCCCGCAAAATCGGATGCCTCTTGGTGTACATTCGAACTGCGCATCGGCGGTTCAGGCAGCCAAACGGCGTTATGACAGAGCAAATGGTTGCTATCATTGCTCATATGCTTGCCACACGAGTTAGGAAGAAAAAATGGCGACAAACCCTCCCAAAGGTGACGGACGGCGTATTGGGGCAGTCCGTGGACGATCTCAAACATTCAACCCCAAAACTGAAACTTGGACAAAGCGCGACGCAGAAACGGGACGCTTTATGGATGGCAAAAAGGACGGAACGCCATTTAAGGGTGTCCGGAAGGAGAAATGATTGATTACTAGGGGAGGCGACCAGTTCGTTTCCC
>NZ_LCWX01000131.1:27228-27717 GCF_001431305.1 Pseudovibrio sp. POLY-S9 | reverse complement strand
CTAGTTTTTGAGATCTCAGCATATGCCGCCCTAGATCCCGGCTCGGGGGCCGGGATGACGTCGGTGGGTGAGGAGCGGTAAAGGTTAACGAGCACGGCGTTCCCTCATATCCAACCTCCCAAATTTCAAGGGCTAACCCACTCGCCAGATTTCCCATTCTTTAGCCTTCTTTTGCGAAAATTAGCGCAAAATAACAAAGAAAACTGGGGTCCCGGTGCGGTCGCAATCTCTAAAGAGTCTGTTTGATTATCGGATTGAGGTGTTTCTCTTCAGTCAGATGATGCTCATGTTCGGCGCTTTGATCTTGCCGGGCCAGACACTGGACACGCCTGTTTTCAACGCGTTTTATAGCTTCAACATCGCAACCGGCATGCTCATCACGTTAAAAAGGAGGCAATTTTTCAGGTTGGTCGCCGTGTTGCTTGCCTGCTCGCTGATCCTGTCGTTTCTTGACACGCCAATCTTTCCGACAATCGATCCCCTAGTCCC
>NZ_LCWX01000131.1:12937-27126 GCF_001431305.1 Pseudovibrio sp. POLY-S9 | reverse complement strand
GCAAATTGTAATCTTCTTTGCCTTCCATGCTGTGGTGGCCGTTGTGCTGATTGATGAGATGCTCAGGACGTTTGAAGAAAACTACCGCGTGGTGCTGGGCGTGCTCAGCGGCTACATTTCAATTGGCATGGTCTCGTTCTTTCTCTTTATACTTATAGAGCACGTGCACCCGGGCTCCTTCAAAGGCCTGCCCATAGAAAATGTAGAGACCCATTCACAGGAAGAAGCCCTCATGTATGCCGCCTTCATCACGCTGATGACAATCGGCTACGGCGACATCGTTCCGCTGACACCCATCGCCCGGAAGGCCGCAATCATTGTTGGGCTGGCTGGCCAGTTCTACATGGTGGTGCTCACCGCCATCATCGTCGGCAAATTCCTCAAATACAGACAGCCGAAAAAGAAGGACTGACGTGCGCGATAGCTGCAAAACCGCGCCTGCGGCTTTTCCCAAAATGGCGCCCGCAGCCCTTTATAAAAATAGCTCCTGCGGCTTTTTCCAAAATAAAGAATGAAAGCGACCCGTCTGATCCTGATTAAAGCTGAACGGGTTTCATTGGTGGTTATTAAGCGCAGCCTGTTTTAATTGCCCGGAAAAACCTGAGCCAACCGGAAGGTCGCCCATGCCAATGTTCTCCATGGACAATATGCGCAAGCTGAAGAAGTTCAGTTCTTTGGCAACCGGTAAAACCTGGAAGATGTTCATCGCCTTCAATGCAGAGGCCATGTCCGACGGCGTGATCTCCAAAAAGAACAAGCAGCTCATTTCACTGGCCGCCGCACTCACCACCCAATGCCCGTACTGTATCGAGATCCACCGCGAGAATGCCAAAGTCTGCGGCGCAACAGATGAAGAACTCGCCGAAGTCGTCTTCATCGCCGCCGCTATCCGCGCCAGCAGCGCCATCACCCACGGCACCCACATGATAGAGCATGATGAATAACACTGCGGGCAGGGGGATAAGCCAACCTATGAGCGTCAGCGGTACCACGCGACCAGTTTCATAAAAAACGCTGGTTTCTCCCAATTAACGCAAATGAACGCACAAAATAACGCAAACAAAAAAGGCTCCGGAAACCTCCGAAGCCTTTCTTAAAATCATAGAGATATGAGGCGCTTAGCCCTCATCGGCAAGCATCTCCAGCTCCAGCCACTCTTCTTCAAGCGCAGCAAGGTCCTCGTGCAGCTTCCCAACAGCGGTCATCACTTTGTGAAAACGGTCCGGATTGGAGTTGAACAGGTTCTGATCTTCTAACTCCTTCTGACCCTTAGTGATTTTCGCTTCCAGTTTTTCAATTTCACCCGGAATGTCCTTCAGGCGGTGCTGCTGAGTAAAGTTGAGGCCGGACTTCTTGGTCTCCTTCTTCGGCGCAGCAGTAGAGGACTTATCCTCCTTCGCAGCACTGGAAGCCTTGTCCGCCTTGGCAACTTTACGCGCCTGCACGCCTTCACCGCGCTGGCGCACCATGTCGGTGTACCCGCCAGCATACTCACCCCAATTGCCGCTCTCATCTTCCATGGTGATGATGCTGGTGCAGATGCGGTCAAGGAAGTCACGATCATGGCTCACCAGCAGGACGGTGCCGGGATAATCAGAAATCAGCTCTTGCAACAGGTCCAGTGTTTCAAGGTCCAGATCGTTGGTCGGCTCATCAAGCACCATCAGATTGGAAGGCGCAGCCAGCGCACGCGCCAGCAGCAAACGTCCCCGTTCCCCGCCTGAGAGCACACGCACAGGGGTGCGCGCTTGTTCCGGCTTAAACAGGAAGTCCTTGAGATAACTCATAACATGCTTGGAGGTGTCACCCAGAATAACCATATCACCGCTGCCACCCGTCATGGCATTGACGAGCGTGTCATTGGGGTCCAGCTTCTCGCGCTTCTGGTCCAGTGTGATCATCTGCAAGTTGGCGCCAAGGCGGATCGTGCCCGCATCCGGTGCAAGCTCGCCAGTGAGCATCTTCAGCAAGGTGGTCTTGCCAGCCCCGTTTGGCCCCACAAAGCCAATCCGGTCCCCACGCAAAATGCGGGTGGAGAAGTCCTTGACGATCGGGCGCTCTTCGTAGGTCTTGCCAATGTGCTTGGCCTCAGAAACAAGCTTGCCGGAGATATCCCCCTCAGTCGCAGCCATCTTCACGCTGCCCTGCGGTCCTTTATGCTCCTTACGCTTCTGACGCAGATCAGCCAGCTCCCGCACCCGCCGCATATTCCGCTTACGACGCGCAGTCACGCCATAAACCATCCAATGCTCTTCCTGCCGGATCTTCTCATTTAGCCGGGCTTGCTCTTTTTCTTCCTCTTCAAAAACCTTGTCCCGCCACTCTTCAAACTTGGCAAAACCCTGGTCCATACGGCGGGAGATACCCCTATCAATCCAGTAAGTTACGCGGGACAGGTTCTCTAAAAAACGACGGTCATGCGAGATCAGAACAATGGCAGACTTCATCTGCTTAAGCTCAGATTCCAGCCATTCAATCACCGGAAGGTCCAGATGGTTGGTCGGTTCGTCCAGCAACAAAATATCCGGCTCCGGCGCCAAAGCCCGCGCAATCGCCGCCCGCTTGGCTTCCCCGCCCGAAAGCGTCTCCGGATCTTCCTCACCCGTTAAGCCTAAGATTTCTAATAGGTATTTGGCCCGATATTGATCATCACCAGGAGCCAGCCCACCTTCAGCATAGGCAAGAACCGTCGCATACCCCGAAAGATCCGGCTCCTGAGGCAAGTACCGGATCGTCCGCCCCGGCTGCAAAAAATACTCGCCCTTATCCGGCTCTGTTAATCCCGCGGCGATTTTCAGCAGTGTCGACTTGCCAGACCCGTTTCGACCAACTAAGCAGATCCGCTCGCCTTCCCCGACTTGCAGTTCTGCACCAGTCAGAAGAGGTGTTGTTCCAAAGTTAAGGTGTATGTCTCGCACATGAAGAAGCGGTGGTGCCATTAAGCTTGTCTTTCCAGATTCCCAAAACAGCGCATTTCAACGCTAGGAGTAGATTTGTTGGTAGTGCTCTACCACAAATGAGCCAAGGTGAAAGTTTTTTGCCGCCCCTGTGAAAAAACGGGGCGCACAAATGCTGGGCGTCATAGTGACGCGATTGCAAAAGATTCAGTAACGTAATTTGAAATAATTGTTCCAAATTTAGTCTATATTGGAAATAATGCTTCCGTAATCGTTCATAATGTAAATAAGAGATTAAAATAATCTCCGATTACGAGGAAATTTTGATCCTCCGACACTTGCTATAATAACGCAACAGTGAAATGTTGCTGCGAACTGCCAGTCTCCAAATCTGGCGGAATGTAACTTGAGGAGAGGGGAGATCTGCATGATCAAGTCCATTCGTATGTCAGCGCTAGCTGCAGCCCTTATTGCTGCTACTTCGCTATCTGCCACGGCTGAAACCGTATACAACCGTGGTAATTCCGCTGACCCAGAAACACTTGACCAGCACAAGACATCTACAACTTATGAAGCTCACATTCTGCGTGATCTTTATGAGGGTCTTGTTGCTTACAACGCGAAGGGTGAAATCATCCCCGGCGCGGCCGCAAGCTGGACTGTTTCTGACGATGGTCTGACATACACATTCAAGATGCGTGACGACGCAAAGTGGTCAAACGGCGATCCAGTTCTGGCTGGTGACTTCGTTTACTCCCTGCGCCGCATCATGAACCCAATGACCGGTGCGAAATACGCAAACGTTCTCTACCCTATCCTGAATTCCGAAGCCGTTAACAAAGGCGACATGGAAGGTGAGAAGCTCGGCGTTAAAGCAATTGATGACAAGACCCTTGAAATCAAGCTGCACGCTCCAACTCCTTACTTCATCCAGCTTCTGGCGCACCAGTCCGGTCTTCCGGTACACCCTGCATCCGTTGAAAAGTTTGGTTCTGACTTCGTAAAGCCAGCCAACATCGTAACCAACGGCGCATTTGTACTGTCCAGCTTCGTACCGAACGATGCTGTGACCGCAGTTAAGAACCCATACTTCCATGACGCAGCAAACGTTGCTCTGGATTCAGTTAAGTTCTACCCGACTGAAGACCGTGGTGCAGCTCTTCGCCGCTTCCAAGCTGGCGAACTGGACACCAACAATGATGCTCCATTGGAGCAGATTGACTTCATTCGTGGCACTTTGGGCAATCAGTTTAAAGTCGCGCCATATCTCGGCAACTACTACTACGCGCTGAACCATGAATCTGAAGCTATGAAAGACCCTGATATTCGTCAGGCTCTGTCCATGGCGATCGACCGTGAATTCCTTGCCGAAGACATTTGGGGCGGCACCATGGTTGCTGCATACTCCCTCGTGCCTCCTGGAATCGACAACTACGGCGAACCAGCTTACGCTCCTTGGGCAGAAACTGACCTGCTCGATCGTGAGGAAGAAGCTAAGAAGATTCTTGAAGCTAAAGGTTACAACCAGAGCAACCCTCTGAAGGTTGAAATCCGTTACAACACCTCTGAGAACCACAAGAACACTGCTGTTGCAATTGCAGACATGTGGAAGCCTCTTGGCGTTGAAGTGTCCATGTTGAACACTGACACCAAGACCCACTACGCACACCTGCGTGACCGTGGTGATTTCGATGTTGCTCGTGCAGGCTGGATCGGTGACTACTCCGACCCGCAGAACTTCCTGTTCATGACTGAAAGCGACAACACAGGCTTCAACTACGCTCGCTATGAAAACCCTGAGTACGATGCACTCATGGATGAAGCAGCTGTAACTGTTGACCTAGAAAAGCGTGCAGCGATCCTGAAGAAAGCAGAAACGATCTTCATGCGTGATCTGCCATTCCTGCCTTTGATGTACTACGGCTCCAAAAACCTCGTTTCTGATAAGGTTTCCGGTTTCGAAACCAACCTGTTGGACGTGCATCCAAGCCGCTTCGTCAAGATTAACAAGTAATCTTTAACGCGACAGAAAATGCCAGTCATGCAGGATAGCTCATGGCTGGCATTTTTGTGAACTATCGGTAAAAAAAACGATAAACAACTGGAGAAGCAAGGCCCATGTTACGCTATGTCCTGAGCAGATTGCTCAGCGCGATACCGACCTTGTTCTTGATCATTACGATTTCCTTCTTCCTTATGCGCGTAGCGCCAGGTGGTCCGTTCGATCTGGAACGTCCATTGGAAGCAAAGGTTATGGAGAATCTGAACAAGATCTACAATTTGGACAAATCTCTTTGGGAGCAGTACCTCATTTATCTCAAGAGCGTATTGTCCGGTGATTTTGGTCCAAGTTTCTTCTTCCGAGATTTCTCGATCAATGAACTTTTCGCCCAAAGTCTTCCAATCTCCATGCAGCTCGGTCTTTCTGCACTGGCTCTTGCCCTGGCTGTTGGTGGGTTTTTGGGGGTTATCGCAGCGCTGCGCCAGAATAAAGGCGTCGACTACTCTGTGATGGCCGTTGCGACACTCGGGGTGACCATCCCGAACTTTGTTGTGGCACCAATTCTGACACTCATACTGGGTGTGCATTTTGGTTGGCTCCCTGTCGGGGGCTGGGGCGGTGGCGCCTTCGTCAACATGGTTCTGCCTGTCGTAACGCTGGCTCTTCCGCAGATTGCAGTTGTTGCCCGTTTGACCCGTGGTTCAATGATTGAAGCACTGCGTTCCAACCATGTCCGCACTGCACGCGCTTATGGCCTGTCCGGATACACCGTCGTTGTCATTCACGCTCTGCGTGGTGCCATCTTGCCGGTTGTGTCCTACCTCGGCCCTGCAGCTGCTGCATTGCTGACCGGTTCCGTTGTTATCGAAACCATCTTCGGTATCCCGGGTATTGGCCGCTACTTCGTACAAGGCGCTCTGAACCGTGACTACACACTCGTAATGGGTACTGTCGTAGTCGTCGCTTGTTTCGTCATTATCTTCAACCTCATCGTGGATCTGCTCTATGCAATGCTTGATCCTCGTGTGCGTTTTGACTGAGGACTCGAATTTATGAGTGTTACCTCCGACCAGCTGAAAGAAGCCCCGAAAATGGGCCGCTCGCTGTGGGATGACGCCCGTGATCGTCTTCTCGCAAACAAAGCAGCAGTGACCTCTCTGATCGTGCTGGCAGTGATCACACTGCTGTCCGTCGTTGGGCCAATGCTGACACCGCACCCATACGATCAGGTTTATCGCGATTACGTGAAGCAGCCTGCGAGCCTGGAAGCTTATCCGAAGCAGGATGAGATCCAGCCAGCCTTTGCAAAAATTGCAAAGCGTGCTCGTATGACCGTCGACAGCTATGAACTGAACGATGGCAAGGTGACTGCAACAGTAACATCCCGTCGCAAACTGGATGAGCGTTATGCGCGTTACTTCGATCGTTCTGATCTGTTTGAGAGTGCTGCAATCAGCAACATCTCTTCAGACAAAAAGAGCGCGACTGTAACCGCTGACATTCAGTATATGCACTTCTACTTCGGTACGGATGCAAACGGCCGTGACATGCTCACCCGTACACTGATTGCAGGTCGTGTTTCCTTGACCATCGGTCTGCTGGCAACCTTCGTTGCAATCAGCATCGGTGTGTTCTGGGGGGCTGCCTCCGGTTACTTCGGTGGCAGGGTCGATCTGGTGATGATGCGTGTTGTAGACATCCTCTACTCACTGCCATTCATCTTCTTCGTGATCATGCTTGTTGTGTTCTTTGGCCGTAACTTCGTCCTGATGTTTATTGCCGTGGGTGCTGTTGAATGGCTGGATATGGCGCGTATTGTGCGTGGTCAAACCCTGTCCATCAAACGCCAGGAATACGTACAGGCTGCGGAAGCTATGGGTGTTGAAGGTGGCGGTATTCTGAAGCGCCACATCATTCCAAACACCCTTGGTCCGGTTGTGATCTACATGACTCTGCTGGTACCAAAAGTGATCCTGCTGGAAAGCTTCCTGTCCTTCTTGGGCCTCGGCGTTCAGGAACCAATGACCTCTTGGGGTGTGTTGATCTCCGAAGGTGCGCGTAACCTGCAAGGTGCTGCATGGATGCTGGTGTTCCCGGCAATCTTCCTCACCTCCACATTGTTCGCGCTGAACTTCATCGGCGACGGTCTGCGCGATGCGCTGGACCCTAAGGATCGATAAGAGGACAGAATGAGCAAGATTAACGAAAACACTGTTCTTGAGATCGACACTCTTAAAGTTGATTTCGAAACCAACACTGGCATGGTTCACGCAGTAAAAGGCGTGAACATCCATGTGGACTCCGGCGAGACAGTCGCGATTGTGGGCGAGTCTGGCTCTGGTAAATCCCAGACCATGATGGCAGCCATGGGGCTTCTGGCAGGCAACGGCATCACCCATGGTGAAGTCCGTTATCGCGGCACGAACATCCTTGGGTCTTCCATTCGTCAGCTCAACAAGATCCGTGGTGCGAAAGTGACCATGATTTTCCAGGAGCCGATGACTTCTCTGGATCCGCTCTACTCCATTGAGCGGCAGCTCTGTGAGCCAATGGTTGAGCACGGCGAATACACCTGGGCAACAGCGAAAAAGCGCGCTGTAGAGCTTCTGGAGCTCGTGGGTATTCCTGAGCCTGCACGTAAAGTGAAGGCGTTCCCCTATGAGATGTCTGGCGGTCAGCGCCAGCGTGTCATGATCGCAATGGCGCTCGCAAACGATCCGGATATCCTGATCGCGGATGAGCCAACCACTGCGTTGGACGTGACCACTCAGGCTCAGATTCTTGAGCTGATGGCAGATCTTCAAAAACGCCTCGGCATGGCAGTTGTGTTCATCACCCACGATCTGGGTATCGTTGAGCGCATCTCCGACCGTGTGTATGTGATGAAGTCTGGTGAAGTTGTTGAAGAGGGCAACACCAAAGAAATCTTTGGAAATCCTCAGCACGACTACACCAAGATGCTGCTGGATGCAGAGCCAACCGGTTCTAAAGCCGTTGTGCCTGATAGCAACCCGATTGTTCTGGATGCAAAGGACGTGCGCGTTGAGTTTGAAACCGAAACTGGTTTCCTCAAACCAAACCACGTCCTGCGCGCTGTAAACGACATTTCCATGGAAGTGCGTGAAGGCCAGACACTCGGCATCGTAGGCGAGTCCGGTTCTGGTAAATCCACTCTGGGCCGTGCTGTACTTCAGCTTCTGCCAACAGCAGGTGGCCGTGTTGTTTACCTCGGAAACGACATCACCGGTGCAGCCAAAAAGAAGATGCAGCCGCTTCGTAAAGAAATGCAGCTCATCTTCCAGGATCCGTTCGGGTCTCTGTCCCCACGTATGACTGTGGGCCAGATCATCACCGAAGGTCTGTTGGTACATGAACCTCAGCTTTCAGCCAAGGAACGTGATCTGCGGGCTATCCAGGCGCTTGAAGAAGTGTCCATGGACCCGGCCATGCGCAACCGCTACCCACACGAGTTCTCTGGTGGTCAGCGTCAGCGTATCGCGATTGCACGCACCATGATCCTCAATCCAAAGCTTGTTGTGCTGGACGAACCAACCTCCGCGTTGGACCGTACTGTACAAAAACAGGTGGTTGAGCTTCTGCGCAACCTGCAAAAAGAGCATGGCCTGACCTATCTCTTCATCTCTCACGATCTGGCTGTGGTTCGCGCCATGTCCGATACTGTGATGGTGATGCAGAAAGGCGAAGTGGTTGAAAAGGGACTGGCAGAAGAAATCTTCTCCAACCCGAAAGAAGACTACACCAAAGAACTGCTCGAAGCTGCCGCCTTGAAGCCAGCTTGAAGCTAAGCGATTAAAGCTTTGAAAATTGAAAACCCCGGTGCATCGCGCCGGGGTTTTTGCATGAGGCGTGAGAGGTTTACTGTCAAAGTGCACCGCATCGTTTGCACTCAAACTATCTTAACAGCTTGAGCGCTCCCACAAGTGAGCGCACCAGTTTGCTTGGACCACAAATCCCTATCCCGTCTACCTTCTCTGTTTTCAGAGCCTGTGTGGGTACCAGAGCGTCATACTCAGCGAAAGAATGGATTGATCTGGCAAAGGCGGGAAAGACAACCAGAGTAATTTCGTCAAGGTGTGCGGAGGACTTCGTCAGTAAGTTCTGCATTTGATCGATATTGGCCTGCAGGATAGGGACAGGACGATCCGCACTGCACTTGAAGGATACACCCTCACTGTCCGTTAAAGTTACTCCGGCCAACCCGTTGTTTTCTGTTCCAATCCCAATTGATATAGCCCCGACCGTATTTGCGAGCAGACCCGTAGGTAATTCCGGGTCCGCCACAATCGCAAGCCGCAAATCATGTTCACCTCGAAGTGGTTGTTTCTTGATTTGATTAGTAAGCATCCTTGTCTCCTTTATGGGGACAATATCTGGACGCAGAAGAGAAGGTTGATCTATCTTGCCCTAGAATGAGCTATATACAGGTAGGTGCTACCTGAAAATCGCCAAAGTTAGGTATGGTCTACCAATAGGAGTGCAAAATGTCTCTTGAAAGTAGTGGGCAACAAAAGAAAGCTGTTCAGCTGGATGCCGCAGATAGGAAAATCCTTCAGGTTTTGCAGAAGGAGGGACGCCTTTCAAATACTGAGCTTGCCGAAAAGGTGGGTATGTCCACCTCGCCGTGCTGGCGGCGCGTCAGACGGTTAGAGCAGGAAGGGGTGATCAGTAATTACGCCGCTCGTCTGGATCGAAAAACTCTGGGCCTTGGTGTGTTCGTTGTCGTGATGATCCAGATTGACGCGCACAATGCAGAACAGGCCGTGGAGTTTGAAAAGGCTGTGCTGAAGCTTGAGCAGGTCATTGCCTGCTACTCAGTCGGAGGGGGAGTTGATTTCGTGCTGCAAGTGGTTTGCGAAGATCTTGATGCGTATGCCGAATTCTCAATGAACATCCTACGGCGCCTTCCCGGCATTAAAGCTATGGAAAGCAACTTTGTGCTCAAGGAGCTAAAGCCGCTCACGGGCTGGCCTGTTTGACTGACATGCCAACCCATTTTTCACATCTTCGCGGCAAGGAAGGGGAATTAAATCCCCGCTCGCTCCAAAACGCTGATCCAGTTCTTGTGCGCGATCTTGGCGATCAGGTCCTCACCGAAGTCTGCTTTGCGGAAGGCTTCGATCAGGTTTGGCAAACCAGCCACATCCTTGATGTCGTTGGCAACCAGACAGCCGTCGTAGTCTGATCCAAGCGCAACTCCATCTTCACCCAGTTTGTTGATCAGATAGTCTGCATGGCGCAAGATCACGTCTAAAGGCATGTCAGAGTTTAGCTGACCATCAGGACGCAGGAAGAAGACTGCAAAGTTGATACCCACCAGTCCTTTAGATTCAGCAATCGCATCAAGTTGCTTATCTGTCAGGTTCCGGCTCATCGGACAGATCTTGAACACGTTGGAATGGCTCGCTACGATCGGTTTGTCGGTGATCTTGGCCAGATCCCAAAAACCTTTCTCATTCAAGTGAGACACGTCCAGTTGGATCTTACGGTGATTACACTGGCGCACCAGCTCTTTACCAACATCAGTAAGACCCGGACCAATGTCTGGGCTATGCTCAAACTCCATCGGCACGCCATATCCGAAGATGGTCTCACGGCTCCATACAGGACCGATAGAGCGCAAACCGCGATTATACAGCAGCTCTAGCGCTTCAAAGTCCTTGTCGATGCACTCGGCGCCTTCAACATGCAGCATCATCGCCAGTTGCTCAGCCGCCATTGCCTCCTTGATTGCAGCAGTCGAACGGCAGATCTTCACCTCATCATTCCCCTTGGCTTCAAGGTCCTCTGCAATATCAAGAAGCTTCAGAGTATAATCCAGCGCCTCCTGTTGCGGCACGCCTTTGAAGTGTTCGGGACTTTTGAAGTCAACCTCTTTACCTTCTTTCGGCTTTGCTCTGACAGAAGGGGTAAACATGGCAAACAGACCACCAGCAAAACCGCCTTTGCGGGCGCGTGGAAGATCGATGTGATCGTGACCAGCCTCCTCAAAGAAACTGCGTTCCTTGGGAGTATTCGACCGACGCTCCAACGAGAGCAGCGTATCGTTATGGCCGTCAAAAACCGGAACCAGGTTGGAGGCAGTATCTGTCATGAAGAACTCCGAAAATGAAAAATGCTATGAGAAAAACCATATGTGAAAAGCAAAAGGGATCTACGCAAAGCCCACGGCCACTGGCACAAAGCTAGGTCACATTGGCGGAATTTGAAACTACACTGTTAAATATTAAACCCTTAAAATCAATAGGATCAGCGGATATTTCTGGATGGTTTTATGAGGGAACAGCGCAATGGCGACAGTGATCAGAAGCTCTGACTTTACGGCAGACAAAGCCTGGGGTGCACAGCAGATTGCCAACATGAATGGCATTACCACACGGCTGCATTGGACGGATCAGCCCTACACGTGGCATGTGAATGAGGGGGAGGAAGTGTTTGTCGTACTGTCTGGATGCGTCGAGATGAAGTATCGCCAAAACGGCGAGGAACTCTCCGCTCTATTGAACACAGGCGATATTTTCTATGCTTCAATCGGCACTGAACATATAGCACAGCCTCATGGTGAGGCGCGTGTGCTGGTCGTTGAGACTGAGGGCAGTGTTTGATACCAGGCGATTTGGGGAAGGGGACTGATGTCCCCATCCTCGGTCTTGAGCGAGTAGGTCAGGCCAAACCAGGCAAGGCCACATCTACCATGATCATCGCGAAATGACAGGCCGCTGCTGACAACACAAAACCGTGCCAGATCGCGTTTTGGAATGGCAGGTTCTTCCAGATGTAAAACAGGGTGCCAACCGTATAGAGGCCACCGCCGGTGGCAAGCAGCGTGAAGCCTGCCAGGGATAACTCATTGTAAATAGGAACGATTGCAAAGAAACTCACCCAGCCCATCGCCAGATAAATAGGCACAGCCAGCTTATCCATGGAAGTAATGTGCAAGATCTTGATGGCCGCCCCCGCCACCGCACAAATCCAGATCCCGACGAGCATGGAAATCCCAAGCCACCCGCCAAGAACCATCAGGCATAGGGGAGTGTAGGTACCAGCAATAAGGAAATAGATTGCGGAATGGTCCAGACGGCGCAGGATGCCAATCTTGTTATCTTTCTGCAAAATATTGTAGGTCGCAGAGCAGACAAGCATGGCCAACAGCGTACCAGCATATATGTAGATGCTGATTTGCCGGGCATAATCATCCGCTGCCCACAAGACCATAACAAAGGCTGTTGTCGCAGCAGCTCCAAACGCAATGCCCACAACGTGGATGACGCCGTCAACCACTCGTTCTGCGTAGGTTTCTTCCCTCATCCGCGGACAATCCCCCAATTAATCCAATATATACCCTCTTCCATAATGCAGGTCCAAGCTCGTAAACTCAACTGTAACTAAGTTGCAATCTGGTCATTTACTGGGCAATTCTCAATTCTGAAGGTCATGCCCTTGGAAATCGGGCATATCCAATTGCCAGTCTCGCCCAGATGTGGCATTGCCTCTCTCGGCTTCCCAAAAGAAGCTGCTCTGATTTGAAGGACCCTCTGGGCTCTGTGGGAAAGAACGCGAAAGCGAAACAGCTGCTTTGCAATTTTCCCTAGAATCGGAGATTTTGCGCTGACTTCCCAAGCAGCAGTCGATGCCATTTTCGGGTTTGTAAGCGTTGGTTCTTGCCAGCGTCGAAATCTGAGAAGCGAACCGCAGCGCACTTTAAAAAACGTTTATTGCCGATACCCGGTTAATCACCTGCCTCTTGCGAGGCGCAACAAGAGATTTTGAATGACGGTCAGCATCGAAATGGGTGTCAAACCTAATGGCACCTCCTCTGTTGTCGATCTTGAAGAATTGCTTGCAACGCGACTACTCGTGCAGGGAAACTCCGGCTCGGGCAAATCGCACCTGCTACGCCGCCTGATGGAGCAAAGCGCACCATGGGTGCAACAGGTGGTGATTGACCCGGAAGGCGACTTTGTCTCGCTGGCAGATGAGTTTGGGCATGTGGTGATTGAGGCGACCATGAATGATCGCGAACTCACCATGATCGCCGCTCGCGTGCGCCAGCACCGCATTTCCGTCATTCTCAACCTGGAACATCTGGAACCGGACAAGCAGCTCAAAGCCGCTGCTGCCTTCCTGAACGGCCTGTTCGATTCCGACCGCCAGTACTGGTATCCGGTTCTGGTTGTCGTGGATGAAGCTCAGCTGTTTGCACCTTCCGCCTCTGGTGATTACGGCGAAGAAGCCCGCCGCCTTTCCCTGATGGCCATGACCAACCTCATGTGTCGTGGTCGTAAGCGTGGTCTGGCAGGCATCATCGCCACCCAGCGTCTGGCAAAGCTTGCCAAGAACGTGGCTGCGGAAGCCTCCAACTTCCTGATGGGCCGTACCTTCCTTGATATTGACATGGCCCGCGCCTCCGACTTGCTCGGCATGGACCGGCGTCAGGCAGAACAGTTCCGTAACCTTGAGCGCGGACAGTTCATCTCCCTCGGCCCGGCAATGACCCGTCGCCCGCAAAAAGTGGTGATTGGCGAAGTTGTCACGGGCAGCCGGGGGGGCTCGCCAAAGCTGATGCCAATGCCGAACCAGCCAGTTGAAACAGCTGCTGAACTGATCTTCACAGCAACGGACAATGATCCGGTGCTGCACAACAACCGTGTGGCCGCGCCTTCTGCAAAAGACGTTATGTTGCAGCTGTCACAAACAGCCGCCAGCAACATGCAGGCACAGCATAAGGAAGTTGTTGAAGCCGAGCCGGAGGACCTCTTCAATCTGGAAGAGAAGAACCAGCAGTATCAGGAGATCATCGCCAAGATCCTTGAAGACCCTGAAGCTGCCTTCGCTCCGGTCTCACAGCTCTATCAGGATTTTCAGGTCCGCTGCCGCATTGATCGGTTGAAGTCTCAGGATCTTGCCAAGTTCCGTAAGTTTCTTTCTGTGGCCCGTGCTGGTGTCGATAAAAAAGAAGTCGAAGAAGGCGACTGGCAGCAAGCAGAAGTGATTGCTGGTCAGCTGCCAGAAGAGATGCGCGGCGTCTATCTTCTGTTGGCCAAAGCTGCCTTTGCAGATGAGCCGTGCCCGGCAGACCTGGACATCGCGAAAGCGTATGGTACCCGTTCACCGGGCAGAGCCCGTTGGCTGCTCACCCATATGGAAGAGCAGGGCTTCATCATCTGTGCCAGTGATCTGCGTGGAAACCGCATCGTGACCCTGCCGGATATCGGCAAGCAAACCGCAACCAAATAAGCTGTAGGTCAGCGGCCATCCGGCAAGGAATGGCC
>NZ_LCWX01000131.1:0-12841 GCF_001431305.1 Pseudovibrio sp. POLY-S9 | reverse complement strand
GCCCGCAGGCCCATCCACTTCATCAAAGAAGGTTGTCTCGGTGCTTCGCGAGCAGGTGGAGCACAAATGCGGTTTGGATGGCAGAACATACTTCAGGCAGCACGCTTTGCGCCGCGGAGCATACTCTGTCAGCCCCTCCTGCTGACGCTGACGCCAGACAATCCCACCATTGATCTTCTTCCCAAGGCTCGCAAGATAGGCACGCATCAGGCTCGCCACATCTGATGGTTTTGCACCATGGCGTCGCAAGACAAGAAACGGCGATATGATGGAAACAGCCACGGTGGAATAAAACACCGAAGGCGCCACTTTCCGCCGCCCAAGCTCACGGTGGAAGACCTGAATGATTTCCTCAAAGCAAATGGAAAGCGCGAACAGCTCCGCAGGACCCTGATCCGGATTAAGCTCGAAATCCTCTTCCGAAAGGCGAGGGTCAAAGAATATCTCCACCCAGGGGGCCTTGCCATGCAGGACAAACCGCAGTTCATCAATGCGGGGTGCACGGCCACTCAGCAGGTAACTGACCGAAATCCGGTTGAGCAGGATCTGGCAAATTGTCTTCAGGGCAAGACTTGCTGCAATCTTTGTCGTAGGTGCGCCGCGATCTTCCTTGATGTAGTCGATCATGCGCTTTGCAACCAGACCGAAGTTGCTGTCAAAACCGGAAAACTCCCGCAGCTCTGCAGCCACCACGTGCGGTGCAGGAGCGGTGATTGCCCGCGCAGCAACCAGCTCACCACCTTCAGGCAGAGCAGCCTCAATGAGGCCTGCAAAACGTGCGGGGATGCCCGCTGTTTCGAAAGTGGGAATATCTGAGGGCGATAGACCGGTGGACACTGCCTGCAAAACCTCTGGATCTACGACTGCGCATATCCGGAAAGTGGAATTGGATTTCCGAAATGGATACGCTGAAACTTATAGTTACGAGGCGCGCATGTTTGGCTGACAGTTGGCTGAACACGACACAACAACACTTTCGCGTTACTTAGCACAAAAACAAAGTCTACTGAAATGGTAGACTTTGAAGTCTGTGAGTAATGCACCTGTCTGTTGCAAATGGGTCAGGCTTTCGCCTTGTTGCCTCGCTTCTCCCAGGCAAATTTTTCTGCAATCCAGATGCCACCCAGCACCAGCGCCAGAGCAGCACCGTGATAAAACGCAAACAGTTCCCCAAGCAGCACAATTGCCATCACCGATGCAAACACCGGAACCAGATTGACAAAAACACCAGCCCGGTTAGGACCAATCAGTTCCACCCCGCGCATATAAAAAATCTGGGCAAGGAAGGAAGGGCAAAGAGAGATGTATAAAATAACCAGCCAACCTTGCAGAGAAGGCCAGACCAACGTCTCCTGACTGTACTCAACCGCCAGCATCGGCAGTGACACAAGCGATGCCACAAAAGCCATCACCGCAAAAAAGGCGAGCGCAGGGACCTTCGGGCGATTTCTCAAAGCCAGCGTGTAGCCTGCGTAAAACACCGCCGCGACCAGCATCAGCGCATCCCCCGGATTGATGTGCAAATTGAGCAGAACCTGAAGACTGCCCTGACTGGCCACAACGAAAACACCAAGCAATGTCAGCAAAATGCCGATGAACTGGATAAGCGTCACCCTTGCACCAAACAGAAAGTAAGCGCCAATCACCACGATCATCGGAATGGAGCCCTGCAAGATGCCCATATTCACCGCCGTGGTGTTGTGAGCTGCCAGATAGAACAGGCCATTGAAGCCGGAGAACCCGAAGGCGGCCATCAAAGCGATGCTGATCAGGTGAGGGCGGATGTCCGCCCAGGAGGCGACAAGATCCCGCCAGGCAATCAGGCTCATGAGTGCAGCCACAATCCCCCATCGCAAGAACACGATCACCATAGGCGAAACATGCCCCACAGCCAGCTGGCTCGCCACGGCGTTGCCGCTCCACATGAGTGTGGTCAACACCAGAAGCAGCATAGGCCTGCTGTACAGCGGGGTGAGAAAAGGCATGTAAAAAGTCCGTCGGTGAGCGGGCAGGAGGCACCGCTGAAAAGGAGCTGTCACCCTTCACCGTCCCCCTATCAAATGCAAGGTGAATTTCCGCAAGGGCTGTAGAGGTTTCGTCAAGTATGCCCTTTTGCCCGACATGTCACTGTGAAGTGCAGACAAACCCACCCAAAATCAAAGCATTAGACCGCAGGACCAACACCTGTTGTTCAATCACCTGTGTTTTGAAAGAGCTGGAAACGAATTGATGCATTGAAACTTGAGATTGAATTTGCAAGGGTTTGATCTGAAAAACTCAGCGGCAGGAAGTGACGGCATATCCTGCTAAAAAATGACAATACGAGGGGGACCCATGTCGCAAAGAGTAAGTGTTGCATCACTACAGGTTTCACCGGAGCTCCATAACTTCATCGAAAACGAAGCGCTTCCGGGAACCGGAGTGTCATCCGAACAGTTCTGGGAGGGCTTTTCGCAGATCATCAAGGATCTGACACCGAAGAACCGCGAGCTGCTTCAAATCCGTGAAGACATCCAGACCAAGATCGACGACTGGCATAAAGCCAATCCCGGCACCATTGATCTTGAGAGCTACAAGGCATTCCTCAAAGAGCTTGGCTACCTCCTGCCAGAAGGGGACAGCTTTGAAGTTGAGACGGACAACGTAGACCCGGAAATCGCAGAGATCGCTGGCCCTCAGCTCGTCGTACCAGTCATGAATGCGCGCTACGCCCTCAATGCTGCCAATGCACGCTGGGGCTCCCTGTATGATGCGCTCTACGGAACCGATGCAATGGGGACCACCCCACAAGCAGGCGGGTACGATGAGAAGCGCGGCGCAGAAGTGATCGCCTACGCACGCAAAAAGCTGGATGAAGCTCTGCCACTGGATGAAGGCAGTTGGGCTGATGTCAAAGAATTTGCCATTATGGGCGGTTCTCTGGCGCTGACCCTTGAAAACGAAGAGATGGCTGGCCTTCAGGATCCTCTCGGGTTTGTTGGCTATGCGGGCGATAAAGACGCGCCAACCTCTATCCTGCTGCAGAAAAACGGCCTGCACTTTGATGTCCTGTTTGACAGCACCAGTCCGATTGGCGCTGCAGACAAAGCTGGTATCAGCGACATCATTTTGGAATCTGCCATCTCCACCATCATGGACTGCGAAGACTCTGTTGCTGCCGTGGATGGGGAAGACAAAGCGCTGGCCTACCGCAACTGGCTGGGCCTGATGAACGGCGATCTGAAGGAAGAAGTCGCCAAGGGTGGCAAAACCTTCACCCGTACTTTGAATGCAGACCGCCACTATACGGATGCGCAGGGCGATGCACTGGCTCTGAAAGGGGGTTCCCTGATGTTGGTGCGTAACGTCGGACACCTGATGACCAACCCGGCAATTCTTGATGAGGACGGCAACGAGGTCTTCGAAGGCATCATGGATGCCATGGTGACAGCCCTTTGTGCAGTGCATGACATTGGCCTGCGCACAGGCGCAACAGCCCGCAACATGAACTCTGTGTCTGGTTCGGTCTACATCGTGAAGCCAAAGATGCATGGCCCGGAAGAAGTCACCTTCGCAAACGAGCTGTTTGGCCGTGTTGAAGATGTTCTGGAACTGCCACGCAATACCCTGAAAATGGGCATCATGGATGAGGAACGCCGCACGACGGTCAACCTCAAAGAGTGCATTCGTGCAGCCAAAGCCCGTGTCTGCTTCATCAACACCGGCTTCCTTGATCGTACCGGTGATGAAATCCATACCTCCATGGAAGCTGGCCCGATGATCCGCAAAGCGGACATGAAGCAAGCAGCATGGATCAACGCTTATGAGAACCACAACGTGGATACCGGTCTTGCTTGCGGTCTGAGAGAGCATGCACAAATCGGTAAAGGCATGTGGGCCATGCCGGATCTTATGCACGCTATGCTGGAGCAGAAGATTGGGCATCCAAAAGCGGGTGCCAACACCGCTTGGGTTCCATCTCCAACCGCAGCAACTTTGCATGCCATGCATTACCATCAGGTCTGTGTGCCAGCCGTTCAGGAAGAACTGGCAAGCCGCGAGCCAGCCAAGCTGGATGACATCCTGTCCATTCCGGTTGCGACCAATCCAAACTGGACACCGGAAGACATCAGTTCAGAAGTTGAAAACAACGCACAAGGCATCCTTGGTTACGTTGTCCGCTGGGTAGAACATGGCACAGGTTGTTCCAAGGTGCTGGACATTCATAATGTGGCATTGATGGAAGACCGCGCCACCTGCCGCATCTCTTCTCAGCACATCGCCAACTGGCTGCATCACAGTGTCTGCTCAAAAGAGCAGGTGATGGAGATCATGAAGCGTATGGCTGCTGTGGTGGATGAACAGAACGCAGGCGATCCGGCCTACCACAACATGGCACCAGACTTCGACAACTCCGTCGCCTTCCAGGCCGCTTGCGATCTGGTGTTCAAAGGCCGCGTCCAGCCAAGCGGTTACACCGAACCAGTGCTACACAAACGCCGTTTGGAAGCAAAAGCCAAATTCGGCGTTTCTGCTTAAAAAAATAAAACCCTGCGCAGTCCCAAACGATTGCGCAGGGTTTGCTTGATTGGCACTTCATGAGCCAGAATTCAGCTGACATCCTTCGGTGTAAGATGTGTAAATCCGCCAAAATCGCCGTTTGTCAGATTGAGCGTATCACTATCAAACTCAGTTCCTGAAATTTTCACAGCCGGTCCTTGCAGGATGTTCCATTTTCTGGAATCACGGAACTTTTTGTAGTCGCGGAAACCTTGTGACTGGCTCAGCCAAGTCAGGTCAACCAGTCCGTCTTGCAGGGCATTGGCAGCAACCAACCCATTTCCATAGACGCCAATCTTGTAAGGGTTTCCAGCCTTTTCAAAGACTGACTGGATTTCCTTGAAGTAGGGCGTGATGTAATGCACGTAGTCGTAATAGGACGTGTCATAGTCAACGGCAAAGTAGATGCCAGAGCCTTTGGGCTGCCTGATTACATCCTGTGCCAGATGCAGCGCCTGTTGAGCCTGCTGTGTTCCTGCAGCACTCGTAAAGGAGGATGGCTTGTCATTGCTGTCCTCATAAACAGTGATGATGGAAAGGCCCGCAGCAATCAGCTGCTGGGCCTCAGTCGGCTGCAATTGCTTCCACTTGGAAAAAGAGTAGTAACGCCCAACGGCCTTATACCCTTTTTTGGCGATCGCACTCGCCAGCACTTCCACACCTTCAGCTGTATCAACGGCAGGTTCGGTCTTGATGCCTTTATCGTCAGTCATTGCTTCTCTGCTTCTTATTGTTATGCAGAGTGATGACGAACATGAGAGAAAAGCCGTGAGAGCCTACCAGTTCCAATGGTTAGCGAAGTTATACGCTGGGTTTGGAAGGATGAACCAATGGAAGGTTTATCCCTCATTTGGAGCAGGAGGGAGGTGCAAAGCTTCCAAAGCCACCATAAGAGCCTCGGTTCAGATTGAGTGTGTCCTGATCGTACTGAGTGCCGGCAATTGTCACGTAAGGACCCTGAAGAATGTTCCAGTCACCAGATTGTTTATATTCCTGATAGTCATAGTAACCGGTTGACTGAGAAAGCCATGTCAGGTTGGCAAGACCATCACCTTTGGCACAGGAATACACGAGACCATTGCCATAAATGCCCACATGGTAGGGATAGCCAAAGGAAGCAAAAACATCGTTGATCGCTCTCAGATAAGGCCTGATGTAATGGGTGTAGTCATAGTTTGATGCATCATAATCGACAGCAAAATAGATGCCGGTTTGCCTTGGCTGATGGATGACGGCATCTGCCTGATAAAGTGCTCGTAACGCCTGTTGAATTCCAATTTCGGGCGAGAAAAAGGACGGAGCATTATTGCTGTCTTCATAAACCACAAAGATGTTCAGGTCTGCTGCGAAGAGCTCTGAAGCTTCTGCTTTGGTCAACTGTTTCCAGCTGTACTGGGAGTAATAACGTCCCACGGCTTTGTAGCCATCTTGGGCAAGTGTTTCGGCGGAGTTACCGGCATTTGATGCTGTATCAAGTGCTGGCAGCAAGAGTTTAGGGGAGGTTGGATCTGTCATCTGCTCTGCTTTTTGTTGTTATGCAGAGCAGTGACGAAGTGGAGAGCAACGACGTGAGTGAGGGCGTTCTGCTAGGGTAACAGAAGCCTTAATCTCTCACGCCTGTTGGATGTTAAAGCGGCAGTCTCACAATTGCGACAAGGCCGTTTTCCTCGCCATTCTCAAGGCGGATTGTACCGCCTTGCGCATGAATGATGCTGCGTGTGATTGCTAGGCCCAAACCGATGCCACCTGTTTCTTCATTTCTGGATTCTTCCAGACGTACAAACGGCTCAAACACATCTTCAAGGCGGTTCTGCGGGATGCCTGGCCCTTTGTCTGCAATACGAACTTCCGCATGAGCCTCGTCAACTCGGAACGAAACCTCAGCCTGCTCGCCATAACGGATTGCATTGCCAATCAGGTTCTGGAAAGCACGTTTAAGAGACATCGGACGACACTTCAGCACAACACGGTTGTGTGCCTCAACGCTCACATGGTTGCCCATATCCTCCTGATCATTGGCGATGCTCTCCAGCAAACCGCCAAGGTCGACAGAACGCAATTCTTCCTGCTTGGAATCTTCACGGGTAAAGGCAAGCGTTTCCTCCACCATTGCCTGCATTTCATCCAGCGTGGCGATCATGCGTTCCCGGTCTTCATCATCATCAATAAACTCGGCACGAATACGCAGTGAGGTGATCGGAGTACGCAAATCATGGCTGATCGCCGCCAGCATGCGGGTACGGTCAGAGATAAACCGCGTTATTCGCTCCTGCATCTGGTTGAACGAGCGCGTCACAGCCTGCACTTCGGCAGGTCCAGCTTCTTTCAGCGGCTTCACATCGGCACCACGGCCAAGATCATTGGCAGCCGCTTCCAGTGTTCGAAGTGGCTTTGTCAGGCGGTACACAGAGACCCAGATGATCAAAATGGTCAGCAAGGCCATAATGACGATCGGCAGCAATATCGGTACAAACGAGGGCTTCGGAAGCCGGAAGTTGCTCTCGATGTTCAGCCACTGGCCGTTCTTCAGCTCAATAGCAGCAAAGAGCTGGACGCCCTTGAGAGAAAACCAGCGGTATTTTTTGAAATAATCATCGCGGCGGTCATGCATCGCCTGCATGGAACCATGAGAAGATCGCTCACGTCCTTCTGGAGGCGGAGAGGATCGATCACGCCACTTCTCTTCTTGAAAACGCTCATTGTAGATAACGGCAACACGGGCCTGCCGGTCATGATCCAGCTTGCGCTTCAGGTAGTCGGCAAGCCGAGCTTCCATGCTTTCATCACCACCCGTTTCGGCGACGACCGGAGTGTCTCCAATCGAAAAGCGCGTGCGTGTGTTAGAGACCGTACGCAAAACCTGCTTCTGCAAGCGCGGCGGCGTGGCTTCCAGCAGCTTCACCACATTGGCAGTGCGCCACAAGGCATTGTCGCGGGCAAGGTTGGCAAGCGCAACCTGACGCTCTCGTCCAAGCAGAACAAAACTGACGACCTGCGAAAAGATAAGCGCAGCCAGCAGCAGCAAAATGAGCTGGGGGGCAAGACGGCGGGGGATCAGGTATCTGAGAAACTTCATTGAGTCACTTCTTTGACTTCACCGGTAAAGGTGTAACCGCCCCCCCAGACAGTTTTGATCAACTCCGGATTTTTGGGATCAATCTCGATTTTCCGGCGCAAGCGGGAAACCTGATTGTCGATAGACCGGTCAAACACTCCCAGTGAGCGGCCAGAGGTCAGATCAAGCAGTTGCTCGCGGGACAACACCACGCGAGGGCGCTTCAAAAACGCCAGCAGCAGCTGAAACTCACCAGAGGACAGAGGCACGCTCACATCTTCCGGATCAATCAGTTCTCGCCGTGCAGTATCAAGAACCCAGCCGTTGAACGCCAGTTTTTCTGTATCGATGGGGTCACGTTCCCGCGGAACACTGGTGGCACGGCGCAGCACAGCGCGGATGCGGGCCAGCAGCTCACGCGGATTGAAAGGCTTGGTCACATAATCATCTGCACCAATCTCTAGGCCCACAACGCGGTCTGTATCTTCAGCCATCGCTGTCAGCAGGATCACAGGGGCCTGATTGGTCTCCACCAGATGCCGGCAGAGTGACAAACCGTCTTCACCCGGCATCATGATGTCCAGCACTACAAGATCAATGGAGGAGTTTCTCAGAGTCTTACGTGCAGCAGCTGCACTTTCTGCCACGGTCGTACGCATATTATTCTTCGTCAGATACCGGGCAAGGCTTTCCCGGATATCCCGATGATCATCGACGATAAGAATATGTGCTGTACTCTGAGACATGCATCCTCGCTTAAGTCCCGTCTCTCATGCCTGTGAAAGACCATATAGTATGCGATGTCTAACTTATGCCGCATTCCCCTAGCCAGCGAAAGTATCTCTGCATCCAAAAATGTATCAAACTGTCACAACGAGATGCTCTGGCAAATCCTGAGACAAAACAGCATGTTTTCTGGTGTAGTTTTGCGACACTTCGCTCCTACCTTCTGTTTATCGAAGCACACTCACACAAACCTTCCCCTCGTTTCAGGCTTTGATTTTTAGGAGAACACGACATGATGAATTTTAAAACTATTGTGGCTGGCTCTGTAGCTGCATTAATTGCTGGTACCGCACTGTCTCCTGCCATGGCTGCTCCGGGTCTTGGCGGAAGCTTTGGCAAGAAGATGTCTTCCCAGTTTTTTACAAATTTTGATGCGAACAAAGACGGCTCTGTCACCGCTGCTGAAATTGAAACAAAACGCAAAGCAGATTTTGCAAAAGCAGACACAGCTGGCGACGGCGCAATCACTCTGGAAGAATGGAAAGTCTTTGCAGCAGATCGTGCATCCGAGCGCAGCAAAGACCGTTCAGTCCGCATCTTCCAGCGCTTTGACGGCAATGGCGACGGACAGGTCACCCGCGAAGAATTCCTTGATCAGGCAGAACGCATGACAACGCGCATGGACAAGATGAAAAAGCTCATGGGCGACCGCATGGCCAAAATGCAAGATGGTAAGGGTGGCAAAGGCAGCTGGGGCGATGGCCCACGTGATGGCAAACAAGGTAAGGATGGCAAGGACGGCTGGCAGAAAGGCCCCCGTGACGGTAAGCAAGGCGACGGCAAACAAGGCAAAAGCGGCTGGGGTGATGGCTCACGCGACCAGGGCATGATGGGCTTTGGCAAGCATGGCGGCAAAGGCATGCGCGGCGAAATGATGGGCGCGATGTTCGCCAAGGTTGATCTGGACAAGAACGGCAAGATCTCCAAGGACGAGCTGAACAAACTCGCTGACCAGCTCTTCGCAAATGGCCCTGTTGATCTGGTTGGCTTCAGAACCATCGCAGCTGAGTTCAAAGAGCCGATGTACGTGCGTTCCTTCCAGCGTCTGGATGCTAACGGCGACCTGAAAGTCACACAGGAAGAGTTCTTTGCACCAACTGCTCAGATGATGAAACGCATGGACCGTAACAACGACGGTGTCATCACCTCCGCAGACTTCAAGAAGATGAAGAAAGACTGGCGCAAAGGCCAAAAGGACCGCAAAGGTGGCCACGGTCATGGTCACGGTTTGGGGCAAGGCCAGCGCGGATAAGCCAAACCGCTTGAGCGAATAAAAAAGGCGGAGCCATCGTGCTCCGCCTTTTCTGTATCAGCTTAGGAAACCTGCACCAAAGCGTATTCCCGAAAAGTGGTTCCGGTTTTCGGATAAGAATACGCTTGAAAATAGAGAGTTAGAGCTTGGTGCGTGAACGCATCATGCTCTAACTCGTGGCTGGCTTGGTCTCTTGCATCTCTGCATCATAATCGACTGCAATGCCGTAATGCGGATCTTCCAGAACAGCGACCTCAACCATGCTGCCAGCTTTGTGCAGCAGGTCTTTACAATCCGGAGATAAATGACGCAGATGCAAGGTCTTGCCAACCTGCTCATAGCGCGTTGCCAGTGCATCAATTGCCTGCAAACCGGAATGGTCCACCACGCGGGAATTGATGAAGTCAACAATCACGTCATCCGGGTCAGACTGAGGATCAAAGATCTCCTGGAAACCAGCAGCGGAACCGAAGAACAGCGGACCTTCCAGCTTGTAGATCTTTTGGCCTTCAGAGTTGGTTGTTGTGTGTGCATCAATACGCTTGGATGCGTTCCATGCATAAGCAAGCGCAGAAACAATCACGCCAACCACAACAGCAACAGCAAGGTCAGAATACACAGTCACACCAGTCACCAGCGCAATAACAATCGCATCAGTCCGTGGGATCTTGTGCAGGATCTTGAAGGTGTTCCATGCAAAGGTACCAATCACCACCATGAACATCACACCAACCAGCGCTGCCAGCGGGATCTGCTCAATCAATGAAGACGCAAACAGAATGAAGCTGAGCAAAAACAGCGCTGCAGCAATACCTGCAAGTCGTGTCCGGCCACCGGATTTCACGTTGATCATGGACTGACCAATCATCGCACAACCACCCATGCCGCCGAAGAAGCCAGTCACAACGTTTGCAGCACCCTGAGCAAGACACTCTTTGGAGGCGCCACCGCGTGTATCTGTCATTTCAGAAACAAGGTTCAGCGTCAAAAGGCTTTCAATCAGGCCGATTGCAGCAAGAATGATGGAGTATGGCAGGATGATCTGCAGCGTCTCAAGGTTCAGCGGAACCATTGGGATGTGGAATTCAGGCAGGCCACCAGAAATCGGAGCCAGATCACCAACGGTCTGAACGTTAAGCCCAAGGCCAATCACGATCACAGAAACAACAACAATAGCTGCAAGCGGAGCAGGAATAGCGTTGGTCAGCTTTGGCAGATACCAGATCACAGCCATGGTCAATGCAACAAGACCAAGCATCAACGTCAGGTCCATGCCTGCAAGCCAGCTTGCTGTGCCAGTCACTTCATCAACGGTCTGGAACTGGCCCATTTGCGCAAGAAAGATCACGATCGCAAGGCCGTTCACAAACCCAAGCATAACCGGGTGCGGCACCATGCGGATGAACTTACCCCAGCGCATCACGCCGAAGATCAGCTGAAGGATGCCCATCAGCACAACGGTCGCAAACAGGTATTCCACGCCGTAGGTCACCACGAGTGAGACCATAACAACGGCAAGCGCGCCGGTTGCACCAGAGATCATGCCCGGACGACCACCGAAAACAGCAGTAATAATGCCGACGATGAAGGCCGCGTACAGACCTACAAGCGGTTCAACCTGAGCAACAAATGCGAATGCAACAGCTTCTGGAACCAGAGCAAGAGCAACGGTAAGCCCGGAGAGGAGCTCAACCTTAATAGTATTGGCTGTAAAGCCAGTCTTTTCGGGCGCGTGCGCCTTCGAGGACGAATGCAAGTAGCACCTCCAATGGGATTCTTGGTACTGTTTTAAAGTAGTGGGTAAATCCTAGGCACGCACTGTGAAGTCCGTGTGAAACCAAGAGGTTTCCTGCTCAAGGACAAGAGCTATTCAGCCAGGACACCGCTAAAATTTGAGCGGTTTTTGTCTCCCTTTTGACGCGCTTATACGGGAATATCGTCAAAAACACCATCCCCCCAACGCATAATAGCCATGCACGGGGTGCGGGAGGGATGCCTGATGGATATTACGACCAATGTGCCCCCTGGATTCTATCTGATGGAAAAAGTGTTGGGGCACGATCCAAGCGTGTGGCTTCAGTTCCTCTGAAAACGTGATATGCCTCTGCCATTGCAAGGAATTTTCAGATGACAGCTTTAACACCATTCAAACCAAGCATTTCAGAGAGCATGCGCACCAGAATTTTGGAGCAGCTATATAAGATTGAGGCCGACAACGATGTAACGATCCTCTTTGCTATTGAAAGCGGTAGCCGTGCCTGGGGCTTTCCCTCGCCAGATAGCGATTATGATGTGCGGTTCGTCTACGCGCACAAACTGGATTGGTACCTGTCTTTAGAAGCTGGCAGAGACGTAATTGAGTTGCCGATCGACGATGAGCTGGACATCAGTGGCTGGGAAATTCGTAAAGCTCTGAATCTGATGCGCAAGTCTAACCCGGTATTACTTGAATGGCTTTACAGCCCAATCAAGTACATTTGGCGTGACGAATTAGTCTCGCCATTGCTTGACCTCTCAAGAGAAGCTGCAAGCCAAACACCTTGTATCCATCATTATCGAAAACTTGGATTACGCTATTGGGAAAAATCTCACGCAACTGAAAATCGCCTAAACCTAAAGCGTTTCTTTTATGCGCTTCGCCCTGCACTGGCACTTCTTTGGATTAAAGAGCACCCAAGTCTCACACCGCCTATGAATGTACAGGAATTGGCTGCAGGGCTTTCAATTTCTTCAGTTGTCTTACAAGAGATGGAAGGCTTGATTAGTGCAAAGACCCAACTCAAAGAAAAACATGAGTTAGAAGAGCTCCCTGAAATGATGCAGCTTGAAGCTCTGGTATTAGATGCCTTCGAATGGGCCAAAAAAGTTGAAAATTCAAAATACACCCCAAGTTTGAACTCAGAGATTGAAGCCTACTTTCGTCAAGTGGTCATGGAAGTAAACTAGATCCCGCATCAAGTGCTGGAAGACGGCTGAGGGTGGCTATGAGGATTGCTTGCTCGCCCCCTCGGTGTCATCCCGGGCGAAGCGCAGCGTAGACCCGGGATCCATACTCCCAGTATGAGAGGTGGGTTGAAGGTCTTCATGAGAAAGAAAGGCAAGCCGATATGGATCCCGCACTTGATGTTTGTCCCGGAGAGATGGTTGACGTTTGTTCGGGGACATGGGTGACGGTCATGTTATGATGTTAAGTCGATTTTTGCGACTGT
>NZ_LCWX01000130.1:0-393 GCF_001431305.1 Pseudovibrio sp. POLY-S9 | reverse complement strand
AGCCTGATCCAACCTTTAAAATCCATTTGCCAGAGTTGATTAGGAAGAGGAGCTTCAAATCGCTGCCAATCCGAGGACGCTGGGATTGATTTCGGTTCAATACGGTCATGGCGCTGTAGAATGGCGTGCACCGTGGAGCTTGCTGGAACTGTAATGCCTTGATGCTGCAGGTAAGCGCGGATCTTTCGAGCACCCCAAGCCGGGTAAGTATCACGTACTGATAAAATCCTCTGCTCCACCTCCTGTGGTGAACGTCCAGGAGATGTTCTGGGCCGGCGGGAGAGATCATTCAAGCCTTCTCCCGCACGCCACCGCCTCAGCCATTTATAGCCTGTTTGTGGGCTGATACCGAACCGGCGACACAAGGCACGCCGATTAGCATTGTCCTGATCT
>NZ_LCWX01000129.1:0-2500 GCF_001431305.1 Pseudovibrio sp. POLY-S9 | reverse complement strand
TATAATGGGTCAGCGACTTAATTTAACGAGCAAGCTTAAGCCGATAGGTGTAGGCGTAGCGAAAGCGAGTCTGAATAGGGCGTTTTAGTTCGTTGGATTAGACCCGAAACCGAGTGATCTAGCCATGAGCAGGTTGAAGGTGCAGTAACATGCACTGGAGGACCGAACCCACGAATGTTGAAAAATTCGGGGATGACTTGTGGCTAGGGGTGAAAGGCCAATCAAACTCGGAAATAGCTGGTTCTCCGCGAAATCTATTTAGGTAGAGCGTCCTGTGAATACTCCTGGGGGTAGAGCACTGGATGGGCTATGGGGGCTCACCGCCTTACTGATCCTAACCAAACTCCGAATACCAGGAAGTACTGCAGGGCAGACACACAGTGGGTGCTAACGTCCATTGTGGAGAGGGAAACAACCCTGACCGCCAGTTAAGGTCCCTAAGTTATGGCTAAGTGGGAAAGGATGTAGAGATCCCAAAACAACCAGGATGTTGGCTTAGAAGCAGCCATCATTTAAAGAAAGCGTAACAGCTCACTGGTCTAAATAAGGGTCTCCGCGCCGAAAATGTACCGGGGCTAAAGCCATACACCGAAACTGCGGGCTTGTCTTTGACAAGCGGTAGCGGAGCGTTCTGTAAGCTGATGAAGGTGGACCCGTGAGGGCTGCTGGAAGTATCAGAAGTGCGAATGCTGACATGAGTAACGATAAAGAGGGTGAGAGACCTTCTCGCCGAAAGTCCAAGGGTTCCTGCGCAACGCTAATCGGCGCAGGGTTAGCCGGCCCCTAAGGCGAGGCCGAAAGGCGTAGTCGATGGGAACGGGGTTAATATTCCCCGGCCAGTGGGTAGTGACGGATGCCGTGTATCGTATCTCCTTATTGGATTGGAGATGCGGTGAAGGTGTTCCTGGAAATAGCTCCCACGCTAAGACCGTACCCGAAACCGACACAGGTGGACAGGTAGAGTATACCAAGGCGCTTGAGAGAACTGTGCTGAAGGAACTCGGCAAATTGCTCCCGTAAGTTCGCGAGAAGGGAGCCCAATACGAAGGCAACTTTGTATTGGGGGCACAGAATAGGGGGTTGCGACTGTTTATCAAAAACACAGGGCTCTGCGAAGCCGCAAGGCGACGTATAGGGTCTGACGCCTGCCCGGTGCTGGAAGGTTAAGAGGAGGTGTGCAAGCACCGAATTGAAGCCCCAGTAAACGGCGGCCGTAACTATAACGGTCCTAAGGTAGCGAAATTCCTTGTCGGGTAAGTTCCGACCTGCACGAATGGCGTAACGACTTCCCCGCTGTCTCCAGCACAGACTCAGTGAAATTGAATTCCCCGTGAAGATGCGGGGTTCCTGCGGTCAGACGGAAAGACCCCGTGCACCTTTACTACAGCTTCACACTGGTATTCGTGATGACATGTGTAGGATAGGTGGTAGACGTTGAAACCAAGGCGCCAGCTTTGGTGGAGTCATCCTTGAAATACCACCCTTGTCCTCATGGATATCTAACCGCGGTACTACAATACCCGGGACCGTGTGTGGCGGGTAGTTTGACTGGGGCGGTCGCCTCCCAAATGGTAACGGAGGCGCGCGAAGGTAGGCTCAGAGCGGTCGGAAATCGCTCGTTGAGTGCAATGGCATAAGCCTGCCTGACTGCGAGACTGACAAGTCGAGCAGAGACGAAAGTCGGTCATAGTGATCCGGTGGTCCCTCGTGGAAGGGCCATCGCTCAACGGATAAAAGGTACGCCGGGGATAACAGGCTGATGATGCCCAAGAGTCCATATCGACGGCATTGTTTGGCACCTCGATGTCGGCTCATCACATCCTGGGGCTGGAGCAGGTCCCAAGGGTTTGGCTGTTCGCCAATTAAAGTGGTACGTGAGCTGGGTTCAGAACGTCGCGAGACAGTTCGGTCCCTATCTGCCGTGGGTGTAGGAAATTTGAGAGGATCTGTCCCTAGTACGAGAGGACCGGGATGGACGAACCTCTGGTGGACCTGTTGTGGCGCCAGCCGCATTGCAGGGTAGCTATGTTCGGAATGGATAACCGCTGAAGGCATCTAAGCGGGAAACCAACCTCAAAACTAGATATCCCTTGAGAGCCGTGGAAGACCACCACGTTGATAGGAGGCATGTGGAAGAGGGGTAACTCTCGAAGCTGAGCCTTACTAATAGTTCGATTGATCTTGATCACTCCCATTAAGCTATAATCATAAATATGAGATAGCCAACAAAACAAAGCTAAAACTTGGATAACAACAACAGACACTTCGCAGAAGTGTCCTGACACTCTAAAAAGAGTGGCATCTCAGACCAGTTCACAAGTCAGTGTGACTTATTCCTGCCCGGTGGCTATGGCGGGGCGCCCCCACCCGATCCCATCCCGAACTCGGAAGTGAAACGCCCCTGCGCCAATGGTACTTCGTCTTAAGACGCGGGAGAGTAGGGCGCCGCCGGGCATGAATAAATCACATCGACTAAATCTCTACAAAACAATCAGAACAA
>NZ_LCWX01000128.1:3053-9938 GCF_001431305.1 Pseudovibrio sp. POLY-S9 | reverse complement strand
TGGCCAAACAAAGCTTTGAAGCCCGCATAGCCATCGGCATGGATCCAGCCTTTATAGCCGCTCAGGTGTCCTTGCGGGTGCTCGCCCTTGCGATCTACGGTGAACTGGCACCACGCCAGAGGCGGTGATTGCCCTACCCAAGCTCGTTCATCTCTCACATAGGCCCAAATACGAGCGGTTTTTGTCTTCTTGTTGCCCGGTGCCTGCAGCTTGACCGGTGTATCATCAGCAAAGACTGCGTTGCCTTGCCGAACCATTCGGCCAATAGCATCAGCCAGTGGTTCCAGCAAAGCGGTCGAGCGGCCAACCCAGTCACTCAAGGTGGAGCGGTCCAGATCGATGCCCTCACGACCAAAAATCTGCGATTGCCGGTATAATGTTGCGCAGCCGCTTATGTTGCAGAGATGCTGTTTCCCCGCGATATGGGGCGGCTCTCCAGCATTCTGCGCAACATAATATCTGGTAGTCAGAGTGCGTTCAGGAACGCGATAACCCCCTTGTCCTCTTTCCACTGCCGGTTCGGTTGCGCCTGTCCGGCCTCGCAAAGCGTCATGGCGTCCGCCTTCATCTGGAGATCGATTTCGGCGTAGATGTTGGTGGTGTCGAGGCTGACATGCCCGAGCCAGGCGCGGATGGTATTGAGATCGACGCCGGCCTGCAGCAGATGGCAGGCGCTTGTGTGACGGATGACATGTGGCGTAATCGTCCTTTTGGCCAGCGACGGCACACGCGCCGCACATCGCTCGACAAGGCTGTCAATGCTGGTTCAAATTTCCCCACTATCGCTGGTCCAAAATTCCCCAGATTGAGGGTTTGGTGACCAGCCAGGTTTATTGGTCAGCGCTGACTGGACTGGCTCAGGAAAACTGGAGAGCCTTCTGATACGATAAATTCAGGAGGACTTCATGGGTCGAAAACATTATACGGAAGAGTTTAAACGGGAAGCTGTACGGCTGGTAGAAGTGAGTGGTCGGCCCATTCCTGAAATCGCTGCCGATCTTGGTGTGGGACGAGCTACCTTGAACCGCTGGATCAAGGAGTTTCGGGATCAGGATCTGCTGTCAGGACCGCATGAGGATACCAGTAAAGAATTAGCCCGTTTACGCAAAGAAAACGAGCTATTACGGCAAGAGAGAGATTTATTAAAAAAGGCGGCAGCGTTCTTCGCCAGGGAAACAAGTCGATGAGATATCAGTTTATCGATGCACAGAACGCCTCTTATTCAACTGCTAGCCTCTGCGCCTTTATGAGTGTCAGTTGCAGCGGATATTATGCCTGGAGAAAGCGGCCTGCGAGCGCCAGACAACGTGAGGACATGGTGCTCTTTGCTCATATCAAGGACAAGTTTGAAGCCTCAAACCGAGCTTATGGCTCACGGCGCATTGCAGCTGAACTTAGCGCTGATGGCCTTAATGTAGGTAGGCATCGCGTGGTTCGCCTGATGCGTGATAACTCTCTGAAAGTGGAGAGAAAAAAGAAATTCAAGAGAACTACAGACAGCCACCACAACAAGCCTGTAGCCCCTAACCTTCTGGGACAGGACTTCACTTGTACCGGCCCCAATCAGAAGTGGGGAGCTGACATCAGCTACGTCTGGACTTCAGAAGGCTGGCTGTATCTGGCGATCGTCGTAGATCTGTTTTCAAGGCGTATCGTAGGCTGGGCAACCAGCAACCGCATGAAGACCGATCTGGTGACAACGGCATTAAAGCGAGCTCTGGCGACACGGACTTCTCTGAATGGTCTCATTCATCATTCCGACGACCGATTGAATCCGCCCAGTATTGCTCCGATGCTTATCAGCGGCTCTTATCGAGGCACAAGATTACCCCTTCGATGAGCGGCAAGGGCAATTGCTTCGATAATTCCATGGTGGAAACCACGTTCAAGACCATTAAGTCTGAAATGTTGTGGCGAACGGCCTTTCAAACTCGTCAGAAGGCAGAAAAGGCACTTGGCCTTTACATTGAGGGCTTTTACAATCCAATCAGACGGCACTCCTCGTTAGGCTATCAATCGCCAATCGCGTTCGAGAGACAGAAAAGAAATAGTGAGACAGAGGCTCTCCATTTTCTTTAGGCCAGTCCAAAAATGGGGGGATTACCCAGCACTTTTTGAAACTACCCCTTTTACGAAGGGAGTACCAGTGGGGCTACTTGCATGTACTTCGGAAATTTAGAAAAGCTCCTAGTAGAGCTGCAGCAAGGGGCTCCGGCCATGAACTAGTTCAACTCATGATGGAATCGCCTGAATGGCCGCAGTTGACCCGGTCTCACAGTCCTTCCCGGTATGTAGCTGTAACCGTTCCAACCTCCATATTGTTTCACCTCCTATTGCCAACATTGGTGGTGGATTTGTTCCTACACAGATCAAGTAGGCTTAAAGTATAGACAATCAATGACAATCACTTAGATAAGCAACATATTAGTCATGATTCACAAGTGTATGTAATGAATTTATTACAGGCTAAAAACATGCAAGGATAGCTGTTGAATCAGCTATAAATTGGCTGCAGTACATTTCAAAATCATTTTGGGGCCATATGAATAAGATTGCTTTACTGGTTGCTATCTCTCTAGGGTTGCAAGCTTGTGCATCAACGCTATCCATGAGTCCTGTACCGCAAGAAGGCCAGAAAGAAGTTTATGATTCAGGTGTTGCTACGATTATATCAGAAAAAAAGAAAACGGTTGTCGCGTTACGTCCTGCGACATCAAGTTATGAATCAACACAACGCCCAGAAATAATCCTCTCAGTATTCAATCGATCGGATAGTGAGTTCCATATTTCACCACAAAATATCAAGGTCTTGGTGGATGGAAAACCAACCAAAGTGCGCACTTACGAAGAACTTGTTGCAGAAGTCAAACGTAAGCAAACTATACAAGCTGTAGCCGCTGCACTCTCAGGTGTGGCTGACGGCATTAACGCTGCAAATGCCGGTTACACTTATCATAGAGGCTCAACCTCTGTTTATGGCAACAGCGGGTACAGTGGATATGGCACTTATTCTGGAACAACCTACAACGCTGCACAAGCAAATCGGGCACAAGCTGAAGCGAACGCACGTTCCCAAGCAAACTTTGCAGCAATTCGGCAAAATGCGGAACGTTCTTTGAGTAATTTATCCGAAACAATACTGCGAAAAACTACAGTAATGCCTAATGGTTGGAAAGGTGGATACATCGTATTCAACAATGTCGAAAAATCGGATGAACCTCATGAAATTACCTTTTTAGTAGAAACTGCTGGAGAGGTGCACGAGTTCACTTTTAATCATGATAGAATTTGAGCAACGGGCTATGCGAACTACTTGGTGTCCTGATCAAGTCCTCGCATAAATCCATAAAGGACAGCTCAATAAAGTGCTCAGAATACCCACTACGCAGAAAGCATCAACCCTTGATAGAACCGCTCTAATGGCCGGTAATGGCCCACTCTTAGAGCGGGCCAAAGTTGTCGGATATTCTTGACCGCCTTTTCAGCCGCCGCGAGGGCAGCCTTGTGGTTAGGTCTAAAAATGATTTTCGCGTTTTACTCGGTGAGAGCTCGGAAGACGGGTTCCTGTTTTAGGAACGCTGCTTGTTGCTCGCCGCCAGCGCGGTCGCTGTTTAGCTCGTTGCGGTAGCTAATGTAGCCCCAGTGATGAGCGGAGACGTCTGAATCTGGCTTTACGCCTTCATCTACCCAGTTGGTCAGCAAAGCTCCTTCAATCTCTTCAAAGAACTGGCGTGTTTTTACCAGCTGCTCAGTGGTGTAAGGCTCGCCTTCGTCTTCAGCACGGATGTAGAGAGTGAATTGGGCACCATCAGAAACACGTCGCGCCAGATTACTAGTATCTACGCTACCCTTAGTAGAGTCTAGATTGGTCACTTTCCACTTGTCGATTGGAGAGTCTGGAGACAAAAGCAGGCCAGAGATTGCATCAAATGCTTGTTCGAGGTGCTCTTTCTTTACAGAAATATGAACCTTATCGCCGTGGTTCTCGCCTTTAAACTGCCCTTCTTCGCGACCAAAGTTAATGAACGAGTTGACGCCCGGTAGATTGTAGTAACTGAAGCCTTCGTGATCACCGAAGTTTTGCGCTTTGATGTCGTTGTAGTTCGGCGTTGAGTTTGCGAGGCGGAATACTGGTGCGTGCTCTTGACGAAACACTTGTGCAACCTTTTCAGGGCCTTCAGCAGTTACGCCGTCCCCGTTTACTGAACTTGGCAGACTATCGTAAGTTGGTTCGAAGGCATCTCCGTCAAAACCGCCTCCGATAAAGTGCGAAGGGCTAAAACCTGAAGCTCCATCTATTGGCATCTCATCTCTCCTCTAGATCACCCAGGTGGAGCGAACTGCGCCGTATTGCTGAGCATGCCCCACCATTTACTGTTGACTGTTATTTAAGAGGATTGGATGCGGGGAAGTGTATCGTATGGAACACCTCGTCCAAACGTGATCGTATGGTTAAAGGGTTTGGGGATGAAAAGTTGTGCCGTATGCCGGCTGCCTAATTTGAGGTTGCCCCTTCAACTTCGGTGAGCTTGGACTGGTTCGAGAAAAGTGGAAGGACTTCGAGTTAGCGTGTCTCAACTCTTGATGGAAACGCTCTAATGGCGGCTTCTGGCCCGATGCATCTCGACGTAGCCATACTCATTTCCAGTTCTCTACGCCGCAGCGGACGTCAGCAAAGTCCGCACTTCAATTATGAAATCGAACCGCGCTGACAGGCAACTTCGGATCATTGGGCGTCATTTCAGTATGATAGTTTATTACTGAGTATGGATCTTTATTACTCAGTATGAGGCTCTATTACTCACAGACAGCCCTACGTCCCTTTAACAGGTTGTATCCATGCTTCAATCAGCGAAACATACCTCAACATTTCTGTTTGTCTCTGGGTAGGATCTTGTAAAGACAAGGCTTTTTCTATCCCTATACGATACATTCGACCTTTTTCAACGTGACGCTCGATATAGACGAGCGTAGCCGTTAATTCTGGTCCCCTTGGATCTTCTTCATCGCATCTTCTCGCCGCCTGACGTAACACATCAAGTACAGCTTGAACTTTGCCTTTGTGGATCAGTTCTTCTGACCAGGAGCCCCCAAACGCGACATTTGCTAATTGTTTTTTGCGATCTGCCATGAGAACATATAAGGAACAAAGCGCATCTAAAATCAATCGGTAAAATCTGTAATGACGATCTTTCGAACCATATATATCGATATGGACGCCTTTTTCGCATCTGTAGAGCAGCAAATGGACCCGGCTTTGCGTGGGAAGCCTGTAGCCATTACGGCAGTAGATGAAAAAAGCGGATGTGTGGTAGCGGCCTCATACGAGGCAAAATCTTATTCCGTCAGGACCGGAACCCGTGTTTATGAAGCACGCAGACTGTGTCCTCATCTGCAGTTTCGGCCAAGCCGTCATCCACTATATGTCAAGGTCAATCAAAAAATAGCGCGTGTCGTCGATAGCATGGCTGAGCTTGAATACGTCAGATCCGTTGATGAATTTCAGGTTGCCTTAGGCGGCAGAACAGCCTCTCTCGACCAAGCACTTTCTCTCGCACGACAGATCAAAAAAGCCATAGCTACGCAGGTTGGTTCACAATTGAGGTGTTCAATTGGCATCGGCCCGAACCAACTTCTAGCAAAGATAGCGGGAAAGCTGGGTTCATCCCAACAAAGGTACCAAACGCGACATAGGTATCATGTGTGATCTTTTGCTTTGATTGCGTTCTTCCTGATCCAATTTGACAGGTTTGCTGGCGTGGTTTTATAGCGCCTTGCAATAAACCTTTGCGTTGACCCATTGGCGAGCAGGGCTTCAATTTCAGGCCTGTATTGATCAAGTTTGCTTTTTCCCGGCCCCTTGGGACGCCCTAGCGGTTTCCCGCTGTTCCGCCGTGCTTTTAAAGCCTCTTTTGTACGCGCCGAGATCAAATCCCTCTCAATCTCAGCGGCCATAGCAAATGCCATGGCGATAATTTTACTTTGTATGGTGTCATCAAGCCGCCAATTCCCCTTCAGAGCATAGACGTGAATGCCATGTTCAGCGGCTATGGAGAGGATCTCCATGCATTCCAGCATGGAGCGGCCAAGGCGTGACAATTCATTGACGATCAGCGTATCCCCGCTCTTTAGCGTGTCAATGACCTCCGCAATCCGGCGTTTTCGCCAGGATGTTTTTCCTGAAGCCTGCTCTTCAACAAATTCAATGCGACCAAGGTTGTTTTGATTAGCGAAAGCAAGGATAGCCCCCCTGTTTTTTTCCAGGCTTTGTTCGGTAGTAGAGACACGCAAATAAGCGATGGTCCGGGGCATCATTTTTTGTTCCTGAGTTTAGTTCGATAAAAATAACTTTTTCAGCAATAAGCGATAACAGGAGAGTTATTTTTATCAATGAGTTTCTTTTGATATTTTGGCAAAGCAAAACGAACATTTCAACGATAACACATTAACATTGCTGAGCAGACTTATGGCACGCATGCAAATCTTAAGCGCAAGCGAACAATCCGCCTTCGACACCCCACCACTTTTTGATTTCCGCGAGCGACAGAAATTCTTCGATCTTTCAAAAGCTTTGCTGGAAACAGCAGGAACGTTACAGAACCCAGCATATCAGGTGTTCTTTCTGGTGAGCTGCGGATACTTCCGGGCGACAAAGAGATTCTTTTCGCCAGACACCTTCCACCAACGTGATGTCGCCTATGTCGCCAGCAAGCTTAATGTTAATGATGTATCTGCTATCAATTACTCCTCAAGGGCGCGGCAAAGGCACCAAAAGGTCATTCTCGCTCATTATGGTGTCAATCAATTTGATAAAAATTCCAGAAAGATGCTGGCATTAGAGATTGCCGCCATGTCTGAGGCCCATCTAAAGCCAAGGCTCATCTT
>NZ_LCWX01000128.1:0-2951 GCF_001431305.1 Pseudovibrio sp. POLY-S9 | reverse complement strand
GACCGGTGCATCGATTTCCTGACACAGTATAAAATTCAGATCCCAAGTGCGCGCTCTTTATCTGACTTGATCCGATCTGGGTTGCAAAATCGCAAGGCGGCTCTCATCACCCTGATGGATACCCACATTACCGATAAAGCCCGCTGTTTAATGGATAATCTATTCACCACATCGGATGACCAGACCCGTTATCGATTAACACTGCTCAAGAAGCTATCGCAATCGACAAAACCCACTCGCATCAGAGAAAGAGCTGCCGATTTTTCCACGCTTGCTGAGCTTTACGATCAGCTGGAGGATATCCTGCAACGTCTTAACCTTGGTCACGCAGGCACTCGCTATTTTGCAGGCAGTGTGTTGAGATCGGAGATATTTCAGATACGACGACGTGAGGCCAATGATCGCTACATACACGCTGCGGCCTTTGTTGCGCATCAGTTTTTCCGCATTCATGACAATCTGATTGATGTGATGCTCAACGTGATGAAGGCCTTCCAAACAGCAGCCTCACGCGAACACAAGGAGATGTTACTTGAGAAGCGTAAAGAACACGACAAACGCCTGAAAGCGGAAGTAGAGAAGGCGGACAAATCTGTTTCCGGCTTAGTCCGCAATATCAGGAGCTTGACGGATTCTGACGCCTTGTCAGATACGCAAAAGGTCATCAAAATCAGAGAGGTACTGGACCGGAGGAAAACGGGCATATTTGATCCTCTTAAGGCGGATCTGCAGAACCCCGGATCAGATCAGAGCTGGTATGAGGTGCTGGAAGGTCACTCACTTAAGCTGCAAAATCGGCTCAATCCAATTTTAAAGGCGCTGACTTTCGAAGCGAGCGAGCGCGTTTCCAGTCTCATGGAGGCAATCAGTCATTTTAAAGACCGAGATGGTGTGGTCACCGAACGCGCTCCGGTAAAATTCCTTTCCCCAGAAGATAGTAAAGCACTATCCCGCAAAGACGGTAGTTTCCGCAGCTCACTTTATAAAGTTATGTTGTTTCAGTATGTTGCAGAAGCTGTCAAGTCAGGAGACCTGAACGTTGAACAGTCTTATAAGTATCGCGCCATGGATACTTATCTGATTGATCCGGAGCGCTGGAACCGCGAAAAACAGCAGCTGCTTGAACGGGCTGGATTAACGAAGTTTGCAGCTCCTGCCCCGATCCTGCAGGAGCTGGATACAGCCCTTCTGGCACAATATCAGGCAACGAATGGCAACATCGAGGCAAACCCGCATCTGAAATTTCGCGTGGACGGCTCCTTTCACGTCAAAACTCCAACAGCAAAATCATCTGAAAATGACCCGCCGCAGGAACTTTTTCCGGAGCGCCACGACGTGCCGCTCGCACAGGTTCTGGAAACCACCCACAATCACTGCGGTATGCTGGGCGCTCTGGAGCATTGGCAACAAACCCGTACCCGCCAGTCAGTTCCGCGCACCACCTTGCTGGCGGGGATCATGGGGCTGGGATGCAGCATCGGTGTGCGAAAGATGGCGCGGATTTCAGCCAACGTCACCGAAAGTGAACTGGAACATGCCGTTAACTGGCGCTTCTCGCATGAAAACATTCGCGCTGCAAATGATCTGGTCCTGAAGGCCATGGACCAGATGGAACTGCCCAACCTCTATCGCCGGGACGCGGAACTGCTGCACACAGCCAGCGACGGGCAGAAGTTTGAGGTGCGAGGTGAATCGCTTCTGGCTGCGCGATCCTTCAAATATTTTGGTCAAAGTCAGGGGGTAAGTGCCTATACCTTTGGCGATGAGCGCAGTTTACTCTGGCACTCGCTGATGATCAGCGCTGCTGATCGCGAAAGCACTTATGTCATTGATGGTCTTATGCATAATGACGTGGTTAAAAGCGACATCCACTCAACCGACAGTCACGGCTATAGCGAGACCATTTTCGCGCTCACCCATCTTCTCGGCTTTTCCTTTGCACCACGTATCAAGAAACTGCATAAACAGCGGATTTACCTGTTTCGGGGCCATGACCGCAAGATCCGCGAAGGCTGGCGGATCAGGCCAAATAATTACGTCAATGAGGCCTTGATCCAAGAGAATTGGGACGACCTGCTGCGTCTGGTTGCAACCATTAAGCTAAAAGAAAACACCGCCTCAGACATCTTCCGCAGGCTAAACTCCTACTCGCGCCAGCACGCCCTTTATCAGACCCTCAAAGCCTTTGGCCAAATCATCAAATCATTGTTTATCCTGCGCTATATTAAAGACCTTGACTTGCGGCAGGCCATCGAGAAGCAGCTCAATAAGGTCGAACTGGCAAACAAATTCACACGTGCCGTCGCCGTCGGTAACCCCCGTGAGTTTACCCAGGCAGAAAAAGAGGAACAGGAAATCGCCGAGGCGTGCAATCGTCTCATCAAAAACAGCATCATCTGCTGGAACTATCTCTACCTCACGCGTCAGGTCAACAATTGTAAAGACCAACAAACCAGAGAGACGCTGCTGCGCACTATCGCCGCCCATTCCCCAATATCGTGGGCACATATCAACATGCTTGGTGAGTATGATTTCTCCGAGGACAAACTTAGAGACGCTCTCGGTATTCTGCCAGTGAAACTGGCAGCCTGAGAACCCTATAAAATCAGCAGGTACCGTTTAGAAAAAAGCTTGTTTGAACAAAGGAAGTTTCAAACTATCCATGTCGCGTTTGGTACCTTTGTTGGGATGAACCCAATGTTTATTGATGCCTATATGCCAGATGAGGCAGCGGCAGTGTTTGGGATCGGCAACACATCGCGCCAGCAGAATGAGAAAGCAGAAGTCGCGGCCAGAGGTTTTACTGGTCTGCCGGTCGGTGTGAGCCGGTGGGATGTGCTCTCGCTGGTGAAAAAGCTGCAACGCGAGCTTGGCTTGACCGCAACACAAGTTGCGCATCTGGAATTTCTGGTGGGTTATACCCGCGATCAGGATTGGCAGAGCGGCAGCAA
>NZ_LCWX01000127.1:57106-60385 GCF_001431305.1 Pseudovibrio sp. POLY-S9 | reverse complement strand
TGCATGGGGTGGCTCCATTCGTTTGCTGTCCATGACAACTGCAGTATGACGCATTACGGCGTTGGTGGGAGCAGGAGCCATCCACCCCATCAGCCATAGATATTGATGTTTTTACTGGAAGTCGCTAAGCCTTCAACGTGGTTGACACTTCCTTAACGATGTCTGGAGCATTATCCTCGGCGTTAACTTTGGGGCTGCGTGCCTGTTGTTTTGCAGGGTTGGTCTACGTCGATATTTTAGTATTAAGGTCAGCGTTTTGCTCTGCGCTGCACTTTGGGAGTTCAGTTGTTGCGTCTTAGGGGAAACCTGATCCTCCGATTGGTGACAAGCTTTGCCTTGTTTTTTGCGGTAGCGCTTGTTCTGCCGCTGCAAAGTACTGCGCAAAAACTGACGAACGTTTCCTTTAAAATTGAAGATGGCAAGATTGATCCAGAAGATCCGGCTGCGATTGCCCTGCTCCAAAAAAAGGAACGGGAAAAAGAGCTTCGCGGCCTGAATGAAAACATCTCTCTATCCAAAGAGAAGCGTGAAGAAATTCAACGCTCCATTCGTGCGCTGGAGCGAGATGGTGAGAGCCTGAGCGGAGAGTTGATCCGGACCGGTGAGCGTATGAAAAAACTGGAAAACCAGTTGGAAGCCACTGAAGCGCGTTTGGGCCGGCATAGAAAAAATGAGCAATCTGTCCGGGCGTCATTGAATGAACGTAAAGATGTTTTAGCTGAAGTTTTAAGCGCTTTGCAACGGATCGGTCATCGCCCGCCGCCAGCAATGGTCGTGCGTCCTCAGGATGCTCTTGGTGCGGTACGCAGTGCGATCCTGCTCAACTCAATCATGCCAGAAGTGCGGATTGAGGCGGAAGCACTGGCGAGTGATCTTGCTGAATTGTCTCGGCTTCGAGCAAAAATTGAAGCAGAGCGCAACCGGGTTCGAAGTGGTGCAATACAGATGGCGGAAGAGCGCCATCGTGTTGAATTGCTTTTAGAAAAGAAGAAGGCAGCACGGCAGGAAAGCCTTGCAGCGCTGGAAGCCGAGAAGGCTCGCGCCAGGGAACTTGCCGAAAAGGCAACCTCTTTGAAAGAGTTGCTTGCTAACCTTGAAAGAGAAGTGGACAGCAGCCGTCGTGCAGCAGAAGCAGCGCGACTTGCGGACATTGAGCGGCAAAACCGGATCGCCTCCGGTGATCCGTTTGCTGATCCGAGCCGATTGAAACCGGTTGTTGCTTTTTCGGATACCCTTGGGCTTTTGCCTGATCCGGTGTCTGGAACGCTCCTGCAAGACTTTGGGGTTGCAGATGGTTTTGGCAACGTAACAACTGGCCAATCCATTGCGACACGCCCGAATGCCCAGGTCACCTCCCCCACTGATGGTTGGGTGGTGTATGCAGGGGATTTCCGCTCTTACGGGCAGATGGTAATTGTTAATGCAGGCGGCGGATACCATGTCCTTATGTCCGGGCTGGACGATGTCATGGTGGAGTTAGGGCAGTTTATTCTAGCTGGAGAGCCAATCGCTAAAATGGGAGAAACGCGCCTCGCAAGCGCTAATAACCTTAATTTTAGTTTGGACCAGCCGGTTTTATATGTAGAATTCAGGAAAGACGGCACTGCAATCGACCCCAACCCATGGTGGTCACGCGCCGAAAACGAAAAGGTTCGCGGATGATACGGAAAGCATCGCTTTTGTTGGTTGGCGTAGTCATGGGGGCTACGGCGGTCGTAACATATTCTCAGGCACCATTCAGATTTGCTGAACCAGCTTCTGCTGCGTCTCCTGATACCTACAATCAGCTGAATCTGTTTGGCGACGTGTTTGAACGTGTGCGCTCTGATTATGTAGAGGAGCCAGCTGACTCCAAGCTGATCGAGACCGCTATCAACGGCATGCTCACCAGCCTTGATCCGCACTCCAGCTATCTGCCTCCAAAGAGCTTCCGCGATATGCAGGTGCAGACCCGCGGCGAGTTTGGTGGCCTTGGTATTGAAGTGACCATGGAAGACGGCCTTGTGAAGGTTGTTGCTCCTATCGACGACACTCCGGCTTACAAAGCAGGCGTACAGGCAGGTGACCTGATTACCCACCTTGATGGGGAACAGGTTATGGGCCTTACCTTGAATGAGGCTGTCGAAAAAATGCGCGGTCTGGTGAACACAGACATCGTCATTACAGTGCGCCGTGAAGGTATCAACGAACCAACCGATATCACCATCACCCGTGATGTGATCCGCATTCGCTCTGTTCGCTGGAACAAAGAAGATGACATCGGTTACATCCGCATCACGCAGTTTAACGAACAGACCTTTGATGGTCTGGAAAACGCTGTTGATGAGCTGACTGCTGAAATCGGCGAAGATAATCTGAAGGGCTTTGTGCTGGATCTGCGCAACAACCCAGGCGGTTTGCTGGATCAGGCGATTGCTGTTTCTGATGCGTTCCTGAACCGTGGTGAAATTGTTTCTACCCGTGGCCGTAATGCTGAAGAGACCCAGCGCTATAACGCTCGCAATGGTGACCTGACTGAAGGCGCGCCTGTGATCGTTCTAGTGAATGGCGGTTCTGCGTCAGCTTCCGAGATTGTAGCCGGTGCTCTACAGGATCATCGCCGCGCAACTATTCTGGGCACACGTTCCTTCGGTAAAGGTTCTGTACAGACCATCATTCCACTTGGTGCGAATGGTGCGATCCGTCTGACAACTGCTCGGTATTACACACCGTCTGGCAACTCCATTCAGGCTAAGGGTATCCGCCCAGATATCATTTCCTTGCAGGAACTGCCTGATGAGCTGAAAGGCCGTGCTGAAACCAAAGGCGAAGCGGGTCTGCGTGGTCACCTTCAGGCTGAAGAAGGCGATGAAGGCTCTGGCAGTCAGGCTTACGTGCCACAGGACAAAGACAAAGATGTGCAGCTGAACCTGGCAAAATCCCTGCTCCGCGGCGAGAAGACTGATGCAGCCTTCCCACCAAGTGCAGACAGTGCAGCAAACGAATCCAAATAATTCAGAGTATCGAGCGCTTCATCCGGAGCGCTCGATTTCTATCTATTTGTTTTCAGGCATATACCTCTCCGAAAACCAGTAGCCACATTTCGGGGATATGCTATAAAGTGATTAAGGACGCCGCGCTAAACCTTCGTTTGGCGCGGCGGAATTTTATGACAGGGTGGGGGCACCAATGGTTAGGAGCGATTTGACAGCTCCGCTTGGAATGAACAAGCGTCGGAGCATCGGGCGATTGCCGCTCGGCCTGATTGGTGTCGCCATCATGACTGTTATTTTCACCACC
>NZ_LCWX01000127.1:31564-56979 GCF_001431305.1 Pseudovibrio sp. POLY-S9 | reverse complement strand
CAGCGGGGGGGAGCCGATGGCGACTATCGAGCTTTCCAGCGCTCTTGATGGTGTTGCTCCCAGTGATATCGAGATTGTTGATCTACCGGATGGTTCTCAACTGGCCCAGATTGGGTCTGACCAGTTTGATGCCAATGGCTTTGGGCAGGATGGCAGCTATCGCCCCTCTCGCCCGGCAGGAGCAAACGCGCAGGATCAGGCTAGTGGACCAACATCACTCGTCGACTTGGCCCGGCGTGTTGATTATGAGGGGCTGGATGGTGGCTTCTCAAGCGAGTCGCTTTCTACCGACCCAATTGATCAGCTGCTCGAGCCCAACAAGTTCGGCTCCCTTCCCAAGATCTCTGCTGAGGGTATTCGACCTCTTGATGCCTATGCACGGCGGCCTAACCTTGCAGCGCTGACACAGGCGCGGATTGCTATTTTAATCAATGGTATCGGGCTTAACTCCGATATGACGCTCAAGGCCATTGAGGATCTCCCGGCAGACATCTCTTTGGGGCTTTCTCCATATGGTGATGACATCAACAGCTGGATGAAATCCGCCCGCCTTTCCGGGCATGAAGTGCTTCTTCAAGCTCCAATGGAGCCGTTTGATTATCCTGACAACGATGCTGGCCCGCAAAGCCTGTTGACCAATCTGGACAGGAAGCAGAACGAGGAGCGCCTCTCCTGGGTTCTTGGGCAGACCAGCAATTATGTTGGGCTTGTCAACTTCATGGGCGACCGCTTCACCTCTAACGAGACCCGCATGAGTGAGTTCCTCAGCAAAGTTCGTGATCGTGGTCTGATGTATGTTGATGACGGTTCGTCTCCCCGCTCCAGAGCAAGCGAGGTTGCCGGGACGCAGAAAGTGCCATTTGTGCAGGCCGATCTGGTTCTGGACCAGAACCTGAGCGCCGAAGCCATTGGTACACAGTTGCTGGAACTGGAAACAATTGCTCGTCAACGCGGCATTGCCGTCGCAACTGCGACTGCTTTCCCTGTTACGTTGAATGCGTTGGAGGCGTGGTCGCAGCGACTGGAGGAGCGTGGTCTTTCTCTCGTTCCAATCAGCTCTGCTATCAATTCCACACGCTAGAGCCTGTTGCGTTCATATGAACTCACGCATCATGCTCCAATCTTTCTTCTGCGCGTAGTCCCGAAAGATAGCTCCGGTTTTCGGGACTACGTACTCAACTCTCTTTATTGGACCAGACATGACCGATTACAGCGCTCTTCCTTTTCGCCCTTGTGTTGGCATCATGCTTATCAATAGGGATGGGCTCGTCTGGGCCGGCAAACGCTATGGAGACAAACAGCCAATTCCTGAAGAGTTTGCCTGGCAGATGCCGCAGGGTGGCCTGGACAAAGGGGAAGACCCGCTGGAAGCTGCGAAGCGTGAGCTTTATGAAGAGACCTCTGTAAAGTCCATCACATTGCTAGCAGAAGCACCTGACTGGTTCTCCTACGATTTTCCTGAGGAAATTCAACGCCAAGTGCGCAAGGCTAAGTATCGCGGCCAAACACAACGTTGGTTTGCATTCCGCTTTGATGGTGATGACAGCGAAATCAACATCCTGACTCCACCTGACGGGCATGCGCAGGAGTTTTGTGAGTGGCGCTGGGAAAAAGCCGAGAACCTTGCCGGTCTGGTGATCCCGTTCAAGCATCAGGTCTATCTGGATGTGGTTGAAGCGTTCTCTGAGTTCACAAGCTGATACGGCTTGGAGATGTTGTACCATCTCGCCAGTACGGATTTTCCTAGTACGTAGAATATCGGCAACCATCAGGTTTTGCTTAGCGCATACATTTGGAATGCGCTAAGCAGCTCACGTGAAGAACTTTTTTCGGGCTTCCTGTTCGATCGCATGCCGGAGTTGCAGGTCTGCCAGTTTTGCCATTTCGGGTTTCCAGTCTGACGTGCCTACAGTTTTTTGAACAACAAGCCGCTGAGCATCTATCTCTTTCTTCAATTCAATCTCGCGAGGTACAGCCCCAGCGTCGGCCATGATCCTCATGCCTGCAGCTGTATCAAGAGAACCAGGTCCACGTGCTGGCAGCGGCTTACCCTCTCCCTCAAGATTATTCAGCAGCCCTTCTGCTTGTGCTTTTAGGATTTGCCGCTCTGCAAGATTTTTAAAACCCATGATCTGTACTCATTTTCCTTTGAGATCACCTGAAAATCTGTAGGGTAGACGTAAGTTAGAACGCTATATTTGTCAATTTTATTGGCAATAAAACGAATTAAGACAAGTAAATCAAATGCTTAAAAAACCAGAATCCAAACCCGAAATGCTTTATGCTGGCATTCAGATGACCCGACCGTTGCTCCGTACCATCAGCAATCGGGTTGAGGCGGATCTTGAAGGAACCGATCTTACTGTCGGTCAGCGTGCTGTGCTGGAAGCTGCGCTTGCTTTGGAGCAGGCAACAGCGCCGCAACTCACTGATTTTCTGCAGCTGAAGCGCCAATTTGTGGCCAAGGTCCTCAAAGAATTGCTGGACAAGGAGCAAGTGGCACAAGTGAGCAATCCGCGGCACAAGCGCTCCGTGTTTTATTGTTTGACACCATCAGGCAAAGCGCTGATTAAAAAAGTTCGCAAGGCCGAGATGAAACGGATAGAAGAGTTCGCGAAGGTATTTTCCGAGGAAGAGGTGGAAACCTATTATCGCATGCAGTGCGTTTTGAATGATGCATTGTCCAAGCGCTCTTAGGATCTACCAGATTAAAGATGCGCGATTGATTGCGGTTTGCTGAGATTGGATTGAGATATGAGCAGGTTCTGGAGCCCGATTGTCCAAAAACTGGAACCCTACATCCCGGAGGAACAGCCGAAGCAACAGACCTTTATCAAACTGAATACCAATGAGAACCCATGGGGGCCCTCTCCGCGTGCTTTGGAAGCAATTGCTGCGGCCACAGGCGATGCGTTACGGTTGTATCCTGACCCGTCAGCTTCTGACCTGAGAGCGGGTATTGCATCCTCTCTTCAGCTGACCTCTGACCATATCTTTGCAGGAAATGGCAGTGATGAGGTGTTGGCGCATGCGTTTCATGCCTTCTTCAGCGGGAAAGCGCCAATTCTCTTTCCGGAGATCACCTACGCGTTCTATCCAACCTATTGTAAGCTTTACTCGATTGAACATCAGCTGATGCCCCTCGGCGATGACTTCCGTATCAATCCCAACGACTTTGCCGGGGCTTGTGGCGGTGTGGTCATCGCGAACCCGAATGCGCCAACTGGTCTTGCCATGCCATTGGAGGATATCGAAGCAATCCTCAAGGCAAACCCGGATGTGGTGGTTCTTGTTGATGAGGCTTACATCGATTTTGGTGGGCAAAGCGCGGTTCAACTTGTGCCAGATTATGACAACCTGCTGGTGGTGCAGACTTTCTCAAAGTCTCGCAGCCTTGCAGGAATGCGTGTTGGGTTTGCCGTGGGGCAGCCGCATTTGATTGAGGGATTGCACAGGGTCAAGGACAGCTTCAACTCCTATCCACTCGACAGGCTTTCACTTGCAGGCGCGCTTGCTGCCTGGGAGGACACGGAGTGGTTTGAAAAGACACGCGACCAGATTGTTGCAGATAGAGAGAAGCTCACCGAGAACCTTCAGGCGCTCGACTTTACGGTGCTGCCATCTTCAACAAACTTCATTTTCGCCTCTCACGCGCATGTTCCGGCGGAGCGGTTACATGCCGATTTAAGAGATCACGGCATTCTGGTTCGGTACTTCAAGAAAGAGCAGATCAACGACTGGCTGCGTATTTCTATCGGAACCTCTGAAGAATGTACCACACTGGTGAAAGTGCTTCGGACGATGCTCTGAGTATATTTTGTTATTTTACAGGGCGTTAGATTTAAATGTCCTGCTCGTGTCGTGGTCATGTCGGCTGTTTGTCGTGGTATTTTATTTAAGAAGCTTCCAGATTGCTCCTAGTTGAAGAACAGGAATTTTTCCGTGATTGTCAGAAAATTACGCATTGAAAAAGGGCTCTCTCAGGAGCAGCTCGCACACATGGCAGGTATCAGCACGCGGACACTGCAGCGTATTGAGCGCGGCGCGAATGCGAGCCCCGAAACCCTGAAATGCATTGCTTCTGCTCTGGACACGGATTTTGGTGATCTCAGGAAGGAACAGGACATGCCCTCAGCATCCAATGGAATTTTACCCGAGCTTTCCGGCGGGGAGCAGGAAGCTATGGAGTATGTGCGGGACATACGAAGCTTTTACATGAACCTGATCCAGTACGCCGTTGTGATCACAGCTTTGGCAGTGCTGAACCTGCTCACATCGCCGGGTTACCTCTGGTTCCTGTGGGTTGCTTTTGGGTTTGGCATCGGCCTTGTTGCTCATGGTTTGAGTGTGTTCGAGGTCATCAATCCATTTGGTGGTGATTGGGAAAAGCGTCAGATAAAGAAACGGTTGAGGCAGCGGCAGTAGCCGCTGTTATTCCAACACCGGCTCCCAGTTCTGCTCTTTCGCCAGAATGCCAAGCAAGCACAGCTCGATAGCACTGGCCAGCGTATCCTCAAAGTTCATCTTCAAATGAGCCAGTTCAGGATGCTCCAGCGCTGCCAGCGAATTTTTACGGTCTGCTTTCATCGGCCAAAGCCCTGCAACAATTGTAAAAACGTACTGGACTGCCGCAAGAGCTCCTGCCTCACTCATGTGTGGAAGGGCAGCGGTCAGTATCTCTGCCATCTGTCGGTGGCGATGCAGGAACTGCAGCTTCGCTTCTACAATGCGCTGTGTTGAGAGATTGTGCTCTAGAATTGGCGAAAGCTGGCTGACCAACAAACACAAGCGCGGATGGGTGAAGCACACCTTGGCCCAGAGCTTTGCAATACCTTTGAGATCTCGTTGGCTTTTAGGCTCAGTCAGGGACTTTTCGAAGTCGGCAATCATGAGATCCGCCTCTTCCTGAAGCAAGGCGACAAGAATTTGCTCCCGGCTTTCGTAGTATCGATAGAGACTGGATTTTGCGAGGCCAACCTCCCGTGCAACTGCGGAAAGGCTCGTGTTTTCAATACCTTCTCTATCCATCAGTGTGCGCGTTGATGTGAGGATCATCTTCTCTCGTTCAGCGAAATGTTCCGCTGTCCGCGCACGCTTATAAGCCTTTGACTTTTCGCTCATATTCTCAATCACTCTTCGGCACATCATATAAACGACCAATGGTCGGTTATTGACTCTCACAAACTCTCCAAATAAACTACCGATGTTCTGTTATTTTGACAATCTCAGGAGAGATACTTTGCAACAACAGCCAAATAATAAAAACAGTCAAAACCTTACAGGCAAAACGGCTGTGGTTACGGGCGGTAATGTGGGTCTCGGTTTTCAATCTGCTTTGGAATTAGCTGAGAGCGGTGCACATGTAGTGATTGCTTGCCGGTCCGTTGAAAAAGGCGAGACAGCAATGGCGAGGATTCACCAAAAGGTGAGTTCTGCTTCTCTGGAGGTGATACCGCTTGATCTGACCGACCGGGACAACATTCACCAGTTTGCTCAGGTTTTCAGCAGCAAGCATGACCGACTGGATATTCTGCTCAGCAATGCAGGTGTCGTGAACCTGAAAGAGCTGGCACGCACCAAAGAAGGTTGGGAAATTCACTTCGCAACCAACCATCTAGGGCACTTTCTTTTGACTGGTTTGTTGTTTGAAACGCTCGTTGCAACACCTGATGCACGCGTGGTGACCGTTTCCAGTGGTGCATACAAAGCTGCAAAAATGAACTTTGATGACCTGCATTGGGAAAACCGCCCATATGCACGGATTGGCAGCTACGCAGAGAGTAAACTTGCCAATCTCCTGTTCATGTCTGCTTTGCAACGCCGATTTGATGCGGCTGGCTCATCCGCTAAGTCTATGTCTGCTCATCCCGGCCTTGCGGCGACAGAGCGGCAACAATCTATTGGCATTGGCGGATGGTTGTCCCGTGTAATGGCACGGCCCGTCTCATTTGGCGCTCGCCCTCAGATGATGGTAGCCACAAACCCTGACCTTCCCGCCTGCACCTTCCTCGGTCCGCGCTTTGGCATGTGGGGCGCCCCAAGCCCAATCAAGCTTTCCGGTCTAGCTATTGACGAAAAGGTGCAAGAGAAGCTCTGGGCAGTTTCGGAGGAACTCACTGAGTTTCAATATCCCAAAGCCACCGAAAATGCCTGAGGGTGTGGCACCCTAGGAAGAGGTGCCCTGGTCCCATTCAGCTTTAACCGTTTCGCTCTGCTCATTAGAGAGTGCTGCTGACTTGTGCTTATTGTACCCGTCAGCAGAGACAAGTTGGGCCAAAGCCCAGACGGCTGTGGCGCGGACGGTTTCGTCTTCGTCTTGCAGGTGGTTTAGCACGTGGGGGATGAGTTTTTCTTCTGCGCTGTTGCCTGCTGCGATGAGGCAGTTGCGGATGAAGCGGTTACGGCCAATGCGCTTAACCGGAGAACCAGAGAAGAACTTGCGGAAGGTTGGATCGTCCATTTGCAGCAGCTCTGCAAGGGCTGGTTCCATCAGGTCTTCGCGGGCCTGTAATTTGGCCTCACTGGCGGACTGGGCAAACTTGTTCCATGGGCAGACGGAAAGGCAATCATCGCAACCATAGATGCGGTTGCCAATTGGTTTGCGGAATTCCAGCGGAATTGGGCCGTGGTGCTCAATGGTCAGATAGGAGATGCAGCGGTTAGCATCTACTTGATACGGCGCTGGGAAAGCCTTCGTCGGGCAAACTGTGAGGCAGCGTTTGCAGTTGCCACAATGGTCGACTTCCGGCTCATCCAATGGCAAGTCCAGTGTTGAGAAAATCGCCCCGAGGAAGAACCAGGAGCCAAGCTCTCTGGACACGAGGTTGGAGTGCTTGCCTTGCCAGCCGAGCCCAGCGGAATGAGCCAGAGGTTTTTCCATTACCGGGGCCGTGTCTACAAACACCTTTACATCCCCACCGCCTTTGGAAACCAACAGGCTGGCCAGCTCTTTCATTTTGCCTTTGACGATGTCGTGATAATCGCGGTTGCGAGCATAGACTGAAATGTGCGCTTTATCTGGCTTATCGCGCATTTCCATCGGGTCGATGTCAGGCCCATAATTCATCGCCAGCATGACAACAGAGCGGGCTTCCGGCCACAACTCTAACGGGCTTGAACGCCGGACTTCGGTTTCCGGCATCCATTCCATTGTGGCGTGATAACCCTGCTCAATGAAGTGATGCAGGCGCTCTGGCGCAAGTGGGATTGCATCCGCTGTGGTGATGCGGATGTCATCGAACCCGACTGCACGTGCGCGTTTGATCAGATCCGCCTTGACGCGTGCAGCTTGCTTCTCCGTCAACTGAATGTCTGAATGAGATTTTAGAAGTCCAGATCCGCGTAGGTCTTTGCTGCTGGCATGCCGAGCATCTTGTCCGCCAGAATTGGGCGGAAGCTCGGACGAGATTTCATCCGTGCGTACCAGCTCTTCACGTTTTCGTCCTCGGACCATGGAACTTCACCAAGATAGTCTGCACAGGAAAGAAGACTTGCTGCAGCCAGATCAGCGAATGTGAGCCGATCACCAGCCAGCCACTTTCGTGTCGCAGCAAGGTATCCGATGTAGCGCAAGTGGTTCAGCATATTGACCCGTGCAATCCGAAGAATGCTTGAGTCTGGCTGTCCGCCACCCTGGCTATCCGGCATCTCCTGTTTGTAAATGCGTTCTTGCACGATGTAGCCAATAACCTCACCGAGGAATTTTTGCAAAAACCAAGAGACGAGACGACGCGTTTCTGCACGTGCTTCAGGATGATCCGGCAACAAGCGGCTGTTAGGAATCGCATAGCCGCGAGTTTCGTCCAAGTATTCCATGATAACCATGGGCCCGCACACAGCAGGGCCATCATTTTCCTTCAGAACGGGGAGCGTTCCTGCTGGGTTCATCATGAGGAAGTCGTGACGACGTGCCCAAGGGTACTCCGTCTGACATTCAAACGGAGTTCCATATTCTCCGAGCGCTAAGCGTGCGAAGCGCGATTCAGGAGAGAAAGGATGATGATAGAGCTTGAGCATTGTTCTGATTTATGAGCAAACCTGTAACTAAAAGGTTGCTATAGAAACGTAATTTGTCTCAAAAGAGTCTTGAGACGGTAAACCATACGAAAACACGGGGACAACCTCACCAATGTCATCTGGGGAAAATTCGTGGAGACCATCGTTTAATGACAACTGAAAGTATCGTCGGCGCATTGCTGCTCGGCATCATTGAAGGCCTGACTGAATTCATCCCAGTTTCCTCCACAGGGCATCTGCTGCTGATCGGGCATTTTATTGGGTTTAAAAGTGAAGGTCGCGCCTTTGAGGTGATGATCCAGCTTGGAGCTATTGCAGCTATCCTGACTGTCTACTTCACACGGCTCACAAGAATTGCAGTTGCACTGCCAACAAGTGCAAAAGCCCGGCATTTCACACTTGGCGTTCTGCTTGCTTTTCTGCCTGCTGCAGCGATTGGCGCACTGGCCTACGATTTCATCAAAGCGGTTTTGTTTGAAACTCCCGCTCTGGTCTGCGTGACGCTGATTTTCGGTGGCATCATCATGCTGCTGGTTGATAAAATGCCTTTGCAAGCGCGCTATACCAACGTGGAAGACTACCCACTTTCGCTTTACATCAAGATCGGCTTTGCTCAGTGCATGGCTATGATCCCCGGCGTGTCTCGTAGTGGCGCTACGATTGTCGCTTCCTTGCTGATGGGCACGGACAAGCGGTCTGCGGCGGAGTTTTCATTCTTCCTTGCAATGCCGACCATGGTTGGTGCGTTTGTTTTTGATTTTCTGAAGAACAAGGACGCCTTGGGGCAGGATGACTGGACCCTGATTATCATCGGGCTCGTCTCTTCCTTCATTGCCGGTTTCTTTGTTGTGCGCAGCTTGCTGGATTATGTCTCCAGGCACGGCTTCGCACTGTTCGGCTGGTGGCGCATCATTGTAGGCGGGCTTGGACTGTTGGGGCTCATCCTCACTCAGAGCTAACCGCAGCTACAAATCATCTTCAAAGCGTCGCAAACATGCGGCGCTTTTTTATTTCAGATCAGAAGCCGGGGTATGTTTGAAGCTGTACCCTTTGTTCAACCATTCCTGAAACCTGTTTTGTGTGTCGGGATCGCTGAGCTCGTAATGAGTAACCAGTCCAGATTTTGGAATATCCTGATCTTTACGCAGCAAGGCCATGTCCAGTGTTTGACAGTTGGTGTGATAAAGCTCGACGGATCCTTTGTCCGTCTTTTGAAGATAGGCGGTATGAGAGATGTGGCCCGTTTTATCATCAACAAAATTGAGAACACCAGACTCTTCCACTTTGGTGTGGTCGAACTCTTTTTCGACTGTTTCGGGAGATACGCCCATCAACTCAGGATATCCTTCCGGGTAGCCATTTACCTTGTTCTCCCCCATCAGGCTCGATCGCAAAAACTCTGGCAGGTTGCCCTCTATGACACCGACTTTCATTGCCGCGTTGTAGCAAACCTGCGGGCGCCAGCTCTCTCTCTTTTTATCATAGTCAGCAGTAAGGCTACCCTGAAGCTTTTCATCGCCCATACGTTTGCTTTCAGGCTTGCTTGCTTCCGCTGAATCCAGCCAATCCATCTCTTTACGGAGCTTTTGAAGGGCTTTGTTGCCTGACTTCAGTGCCTTGTTGACATCGTCAATATTGCGGGCCTGAACGCATGCTTCTGCGTGGGCGAGCTCCTTGTTTACATCCTCACAAGCTGATGTGAACTTGTTAAGCTTTTTAGCATTGGCCTTACTAAAATAAGCACGCTTCACAAACTCGCCCTTACGGTCTGCATGTTCATTGTATTCTTCTCGCAGACCGCCCACTTCATCGGACAGTTCAGAGAGCGTTCTTTCTGCATCATTGATCAGTTCTGAGTGTTCCGAAACGCACTTTTGCAAGAGAGAGACGGAAGAGATAACAGCATTCTCATTCTTGTCATGGATCGCAGCCAGAGCCGCCTTGAGAGCGGATTGAGTCGCTTTATCGCATTTTTTGAAAGATGAATTCAGTGCCTTATAATTTCTCAGAATGTCACTTTTAGCATTTAGTTCAGAAATAGAATGCTCTAGCTGAGAAAAGTCCGCAGGTAAGGCAGCTTCAGCTGATGCTTCGCCTGTCTCTGCACCTTCTGCACCGCCTGCATTGATACGCAGGAGTTTAAACATATCCTCTGTCCATCGATGCTCTTCTGGGGTCAAGTCGGTCAGCGGCATGGTCTCATTCCAGTTTTGAAAGCTCTACTGCTAAGGAAACTACTTAGTATCGAACAATATGCGCTAGTATGATGAAGGCAGGACGGCTTTTAGAACTGGTGGTGAACATATGCTTATGCAGCACCTGTGAGCTTAGGTTAAAATTGAATGAGCCGCTCCATTGAGGTTGCGACTACGCAAATCACAGTCATTTCAGGCACGAAAAAACCCCGCCAGAGGCGGGGCTTTGTGGCTTAAAATCTACAAAATCACTATGACTTAGCAGGTCTTTTTGCATCGTACTGCCCATGTGGGCGGAATTTATCGAGATACGTTGGTAGAATTGCTTCCATGGAATGCGGCTCAATGCCGAGCCCTTCAAAAGTACGCTTTTCTGACTGAGCTTCCTTGCTTACAACGTTATCGCTCTTCAGCAGATTGACCTGATCAACAGTCAACATTGGCTTTGGCAGCATCTGCATGAACTTTGCCTGAATACGGGCGATCAGGAACGGCAAAGTAACCAGCATGCGTTTGCGATGAATGACCTGCATCAGCAGCTGCAAGCATTCCTTAAAGGTCGCGACCTGAGGGCCGCCTAGCTCGTAAATTTTGCCAGCTTCAGCCTTGCCCTCGATGGCATTCGCAATAGCGAGTGCAACATCACCCACATAAACAGGCTGGAATTTGGTGTGACCACCGCCGATCAGAGGCAATACCGGGAAGAGCTGCGCCATGCTGCCGAAGCGGTTGAAGAAATCATCTTCGGGGCCAAATACGATGGACGGACGGAAGATGACGGCATCTGGTATTGCATCCAGAACGGCCTTCTCGCCTGCAGCTTTTGTTCTTGCATATACAGCCGGGCTATTTTCATCCGCGCCAATTGCAGAAACGTGCACCAGGTTATCAATGCCCTGCTCTTTGCAGACCTCAGCCACTGTTGCAGGGCCTTTTGCCTGAACACTGTCAAACTTCTGAGCACCACTCTCATAGAGAATACCCACAAGGTTGATGACTGCGCAGGCGCCTTCAACAGCGCGCTCGACAGATTTTTTGTTACGCACGCTCGCAGCGACAGGCATGATTTGCCCAACAGCCCCCAGCGGCTGCAAATGCTCTGCAAGATCAGGATGACGAACAGCGGCGCGGACGCTGTATCCGCGCTCTGCTAAGATCCTGATAACGTGACGACCAATAAATCCTGACCCGCCAAAAACGGTTATAAGTTTCCCGTTAAGCGCTTGCGCCATTTTCATCCACCTTTGCCAAAATTTTGCAGGTACGCGTATTAGCGCGCATAACCCTCAAAAAAGCTATAATTCATGGGATGTTAATACGCTCAAGGTTTTGGGATGTGAAGGCACTCTGTGGAGAAATTAAAACTCTTTGCAAATGTGTGATTGACAATCTCAGCCCAGATCACTAGAACCCAGCCTCACAGAGCGGCGCTGCCAAGCAGCAACCCTCTGAAAGAAAAAGATGATATGCCCAGATGGCGGAATTGGTAGACGCGCTAGCTTCAGGTGCTAGTGCCCGCAAGGGCGTGGAGGTTCGAGTCCTCTTCTGGGCACCATCTTTTCTTCACAAAGCTCTCCCTAAAAATTACAGAGTAACTTGACCGTTTGGTGTAGAAGAGACAAAACACGTCTCATGTACCAAATCGCGCTTATTCTTCGAGAGCAACAATGACAATCAGATATCACAAGAACGATCTTCCAGACCTTTCCAACTATGCTTCAGCTGACGCTGTTGCAGTAGACTCCGAGACTTTAGGTCTGAACCCACACCGGGATCGGTTGTGCGTTGTGCAGCTTTCTTCTGGCGACGGCTCTGCTGACGTGGTGCAGATTGAGCGCGGCCAGCTGGTTGCTCCTAATTTGCAAGCGCTGTTTGAAGATGAGAGCAAGCCAAAGATTTTTCACTTTGCCCGCTTTGATGTTGCCATATTGAAAGAGTATCTGGACATTTCCGTTTCTCCGGTCTGGTGCACAAAAATCGCTTCCAAGCTCGTGCGTACCTACACGGACCGTCACGGACTGAAAGATCTCTGCCGCGAGTTGATTGGTGTTGACCTTTCCAAACAGCAGCAGAGCTCTGATTGGGCAGCTGAAAAACTGACAGATGCACAGCTGGCCTATGCTGCATCAGATGTTCTGCACCTCCATAAGCTTAAAGAACGCCTTGAATTTATGCTGGAACGTGAAGAGCGTACCGAAATTGCACAGAAGTGCTTCGAATTTCTGCCAACACGCGCGCAGCTTGACCTTGCAGGATGGCCTGAGAACGATATTTTCGCACATTCTTAAGCGAAACTCGAGTTTTCTACCAGTATTTGCGGTTTAATGGGCTTCAGCATTTGTAATTTGTTGAAGCCCCCCCATTTAGGCAGCTAGTGTGTACTTACCGCTTCCTTTCGGGTTTTTACCTGAAATTTGCGTATCAACGGAAGCGGCTTGTGCCTGTAAGATACTGGTTACTCACTGTACGAGAGACCGGAAAATGGCAACCGGACAGCGATCCCCGTCTATATCGCGTCCAGAATGTTCCAGGACTATGAATGACAACAATGGAAAACATGCCCAAAGAGTTTGCGAGTGAAGCGCAAACACGGCTTGAAAAAGCGCGCAAATCTGCGCGTCGACATTCCATTCTCGTTCGCATTCTCCGATTTGCTCTTCCTGCTGGCGGATTACTGATCGCCGCTGGTGTGATTGGCATGATCGTTTTCCAGAACATTCTTGCTGGCTTGAGCATCGGAGACATCAGCCTGACAACCGAAGGACTGGTCATGTCCAACCCACATCTGTCGGGAAATGATGGTGACCGTTCATACAACGTTCAGGCGGATCGGGCTATTCAGCGTATCACAAACCCGCAAGTGATTGATTTAGAGAATATTGTGGCCGAAATCACAATAGCTCCCGGGGAAACTGTTAGTATCACCTCTCGAAACGGGACGTTTGATACAGAGATGGAAACCCTGAATCTCACTAATGGGACTACGGTTGCGTACAGTAAAGGCTATTCCGCAGAATTTGAGTATCTCGATATTGATATGAAGACAGGTACAATCCAGACCAACGATACAGTTGATGTCACGTCTGATGGTGGCTATATCGATGCTGGATCTATGGAATTTGATCAGAAAAACAATGTTTTGAATTTTCGCCGGGGTGTCAAGATGAAGCTTCTGCCCTGGGCACTGGAGAACGGTCAATGATTAACCGGATGAGAATATTCTCTCTATCTTGTCTTATGGCATTCGGGCTGGCTGGAATGGCCCACGCACAAACGTTCTCCGATTCATTTGCCGGATTTGGTTCTAACAATAAAGAACCTATTGAGATTGAAGCGACTAACCTTCAGGTTCGTGACAAAGACAAAAGCGCTATCTTCAGCGGCAATGTTGTTGTTACCCAAGGTGAAACCAAGCTGGAAACCCAGCGCTTAATCGTATTTTATGCTGGTTCCATGGCCAATGGCACAGCGGATGGCCAGGCCGTCCAGCAGTCCATTTCCCGTCTTGAAGCAAAAGGTAAGGTCCTGATTTCCTCCAAGGATCAGGTCGCAACCGGTGACGATGCCAGCTTTGATATGGACAAGCAGGTTGTTGTGATGACCGGTAAGCGCGTTGTTCTCAGCCAGGGACCAAACGTAATTGTTGGCAAGCGCCTTGTGATCAACCTTGAAACAGGCAAAGCAAATCTGGATTCCAGCGAAACTGGCGGTAACACCGGTCGTGTGCGGATGCTTTTGCAGCCGAACAGCCTTGAAAATAAGAACTAAAGCAAAATAGGCCACGCTCTTGAGTGCACACCCAATTGATCCTCAGATCCCAACGCACCAGCCAGAAGGCATCAAGTACGCCGACCCATCAGAGGCGGTGCTTGAAGTTGATGGCATCGGCAAGAGTTACGGACGTCGTCAGGTTGTCAAACATGTCAGCTTGAATGTGCGGCGTGGCGAAGCTGTGGGACTGCTGGGTCCAAACGGAGCTGGTAAGACAACCTGCTTTTATATGATCACCGGTCTTATTCGTCCGGATCATGGTTCAATTCGCCTCGACAACTTCGACATGACGCAGCTGCCAATGTACCGCCGTGCGCGTCTGGGTGTTGGTTATCTACCTCAGGAAGCCTCGATTTTCCGTGGTCTCTCTGTTGAAGACAACATTCGTGCTGTTCTGGAAGTGGTAGAGCCGAACAAGAAGCGCCGTGAAGAAGATCTTGACTCGCTTCTAACCGAATTTGGTGTCACGCACCTGCGAAAATCACCAAGTATCGCACTCAGTGGTGGTGAGCGCCGCCGTGTAGAGATTGCGCGCGCTTTAGCAACCCGCCCATCCTTTATGCTGCTTGATGAGCCGTTTGCGGGTATTGATCCGATCGCGGTGGGTGACATTCAGCAGCTCGTACGTCATTTAACCCAACGCGGTATTGGCGTACTGATTACAGACCACAACGTTCGTGAAACGCTTGGGCTGATTGACCGCGCTTATATTATCGCGGCTGGTGAAGTTCTGACAGAAGGCAAGCCACATCAGATCGTTGCAGATCCGGATGTAAGGCGTTTGTATCTCGGGGAACAGTTCACTCTTTGATTTCCAACCTATGCCGAATTGCGTAGAAGAGTGTTGCAGGCTAGCTTGCAGCACTTGGAGGACGAAATAACTCTATGGCAATCGGTCCAAAATTAGAATTCAGACAAAGCCAACAGCTTGTCATGACGCCGCAACTGATGCAGGCGATCAAACTGTTGCAGCTGTCGAATGTGGACCTGATTGCACACGTTAATAGTGAGTTGGAAAGTAATCCCTTTCTGGAACGAGATGACAGCCCGGATGGCGCTGGACCCGCTGGAGAGACCTCCAACTCAGAAAGTACTCCAGAAGCTGACAGTAGCCCTACAGAGATGCAGGAAGGGGATTGGCTCAATAACGAGCTGGAAACAACCCCTGAAGCAATTTCGAGCAATCTGGATTCTGAACTCTCTAATGTCTTTCCTGATGACAATGGCGAGCACCAGGCCGTTGATCCGGTTCAGCAGAAGGCGGATAACTGGCAAGCACCGAGCCACAGCACTTCCTCAGGAGCCTCTGACTACAATCTTGAGGCGTTTGTTGCCGCAGAAATCTCCCTGAGTGAGCATCTTCAGGAACAGCTCGGTTTTGTGCTCACGAACCCTGCCGATGTTCTGGTCGCTCATCAACTCGTCGATTGCATTGATGAAAATGGCTATCTGCGCATTGATGGTGCTGAGATGTCTGAACGTCTCGGAGTTTCGGAACAAGACCTGGAGCGCATTATTCTTGCTTTGCAGGGGCTAGATCCGGTTGGTGTGTTTGCCCGTGATTTGTCTGAGTGCCTAAAACTGCAACTCAAAGAAAAAGACCGCTACGACCCTGCCATGCAGGCGCTGGTCGAGAACATTGAGTTGCTGGCTTTGCATGACCTCGTAAAGCTCAAACGTATTTGCAAAGTGGATGATGAAGACCTCAAGGACATGATCCTTGAGATAAAAGAGCTCAATCCGAAGCCTGGCGCTGCATTCAATACCGAAATTACCCAGCCGATTGTGCCAGATGCATTTGTTCGTCCTGCTTCAGATGGAGGCTGGACCGTTGAGCTCAACACAGAGAGCCTGCCTAAGGTTCTGGTGAGCCAGAGTTACTACTCCGAGATCTCTCAGGGCTCCAGAAACAATAAGGAACTGGCGTACTTCACCGATAGTCTGCAGACCGCAAACTGGCTGGTCAAAAGCCTTGATCAGCGAGCACGGACAATTCTGAAGGTGTCCTCTGAGATTGTTCGTCAACAAGACGGTTTTCTTACTTATGGTGTACAGCACCTTCGGCCAATGAATCTACGCGTTGTGGCAGATGCCATTGGCATGCATGAATCCACCGTCAGCCGTGTCACATCCAACAAATACATCGCTACGCCACGTGGTATTTTCGAGCTGAAATACTTTTTTTCTGCCGCAATTGCCTCTTCTGAGGGCGGTGAATCGCACTCAGCGGAATCAGTACGCTATCGAGTTAAGCAACTTATTGACGCCGAAGATCCGAAGAAGATTCTTTCAGATGACGCTCTTGTGAAAATTTTAAAAGACGACGGTGTGGATATAGCGCGACGAACTGTAGCTAAGTATCGGGAAGCATTAAAGATTCCGAGCTCAGTTCAGCGTCGGAGAGAAAAGAAAAGCCTGACCTAACCCACTGATATTTCTCATGGTTTCAATGAGACATAATAGGGTCCCGATCAGTTAATAACCTCTATAGGATGTTTTTCTGTTCTCATAGATTTTTCTAAGAACTCGAAAACAGTAGCACTTTAAACTTAGCTGGTCCAAACTACATGTGTTGAAGGGTTCTTTGCTCTTTGGCTGAAGAACCTGTCAGCGAGTAAGTCGACACAACATAAGAGGTTCCCATGACAATTAGAATTTCGGGGAGGAACGTGGACATTGGTGACGCAACCAGGACACACGTTGAAGACCGGATTTCCGATGCACTGGATAAATATTTCCCAGGAGCATACACGGGTCATGTGACAATCGCTCGCGAAGGCTCAGGCTTCCGATCCGACTGCACAGTCCACCTCAGCACGGGAGTTGTGCTTCAGGTTTCGGGTGACAGTCAGGATCCGCGACAAAGTTTCGACAAAGCAGCCGAACGCATTGAGAAAAGGCTAAGGCGCTACAACAGAAAGTTAAACGACCACCACACAAATGGCCTCCCTGCAGAGTGGGAAACATACGGCGCAACATCGTATGTTCTTGCTGATCCTGAGCAGGAAGAAGAGGTACCTGCCGACTACAGCCCACTTGTGGTTGCAGAAACTGAAGCGAAAGTGAAAACACTGACTGTCGGAATGGCAGTTATGGAGCTAGATTTAAGTGAAGCTCCCGTTGTAGTGTTCCGCAACGCTGGTAATGGTGAGGTAAATGTCGTATTCCGTCGTCACGATGGAAACGTTGGCTGGATTGATCCAAATCTCGCTAACGGGGCTGCTCCTAACTGATAATCATGGTCATCACGACCCTGTACAAAGCCGGTTTTCACCGGCTTTGTATTTTGCATGGACACGGATCAAGGAATGGATCTGAACGAACTTCTTCGTCCTGAGGCTGTCATTGCCAACCTCAAGGCAAACAGCAAGAAACAAGCCCTGCAGGAACTTGCAGAACGGGCCTCTGAGATTTGCGGAGAAACTGAGCGCGATATCTTTGATACGCTGCTGCAACGCGAACGTCTCGGCTCTACAGGTGTCGGAAACGGCATTGCAATTCCGCATGGAAAAATCGTGGACCTTGACGGGTTACACGGCCTGTTTGCGCGACTGGACAAACCGATCGAGTTCGACAGCTTGGATGACCAGCCTGTTGATCTGATCTTTGTTTTGCTTGCGCCAGAAGGCGCTGGAGCGGACCACTTGAAAGCTCTGGCACGTGTTGCTCGACTTTTGAGGGATTCTGATGTTGCAAGCAAGCTGCGCGCAACAACAGATGCTGCTGCAATTTATTCTATTCTGACCCACCCACAGGCTTCGCCTAACGCAGCCTGAGGCACGTCAGCTCAAAAACAAAAAAGCCTGGATCGGACGCATTCCAATCCAGGCTTTTTCTTTGCCTAATTCACTGGGTCTGAAGAGTTTTTCTACGCTTTGAAACGCTGTCTTTCTCTATTACTCCCTCTGAGAGCTCCCAGTAATTGGTTTAGTGGACGCTCAAAGCTTCCAGATCATTCTCAATTGCGTTTGCAATTGCTGCATTGCGTGTATCAGTCAGAACCAGTGGTGTTCCGTCAGCAGCCAAAAGAGCCCAAGCAGGAAGGTCTGCATCCTGCAGCTCAGCATCAGGGAACATCTTCTTCAGGTCATTTGGAGAAACGCGCCTAACATAGGCGACTTCACCAGCTCCGAGTTCTTCAAAATTTTCGTACGGGTCGTCGGCCAGCACAGAAGGGGCGCGTGTCATCGCCTTCTCCTTGAGAGTTACTAGAGCAGGCTGCGCATGTTTTCGCTTCAAGCTCTAAGTCTTTATTGTCGCGCGCATCTTTGCCCAAGAATCGGTTTTCCGCTTTCCGGAGATACGCATCAATATTCAGATCAGCGCGAAGAAAGGATTGCTCCTTTAATTCAGTCCCCCGCCGAGATTTCAATCCGGCGAACTATACGCTCTGGCTCAGGACGAGCAAGATCAATAGACAACAGACCATCTCGCAGGTCTGCCCCTAAAATCTCAATGCCTTCGGCCAACACAAATGCGCGTTGGAACTGTCGTGCAGCTATACCCCTGTGTAGGTATTGGCGAGTTTTGTCTTCTTGTTGGCGACCACGGATTACCAATTGGCTTTCCTCAACAGAAACATCCAGTTGGTCACGTGTGAAGCCAGCAACCGCAAGTGTGATGCGGATGACTTCACCTTTCTCTTCAGTGGCAACGAGGCGTTCAATATTGTAGGGTGGGTAGCCGTCATTGGCTGCTTTGCTCACCCTGTCCAATACGCGCTCAATATCATCGAACCCCAACATAAATGGGCTCGAAAACGCAGATACTCGCGTCATAATCCAAGTCCTTCTTCAAGCGACCCAGCTCCAGACCCTCATTAGGCATCCGGTGTGAGAGCATCTCGCCCTCGGTCTTTCCTCTGGAATATGGCGGTTAGCGGCGAAGGTTTCAAGTTAACTTAATGATACTCAATTAATTCTCCCGGATCGCAACGGTATTCTCAGGCCCTACAACAAGCTTGGGTGGTAAACTTGCAGGACTTTAAACAGTGCTGCTTTGAGCCCTTGGTCTGTTTGGTCCTTCGTTTCCCTTCCCTGCTGCCATGCCGGGAATGACAGGTTTACGTCCCCCTTAAGAAATCGTAGCGTCTGCTTTTGGAGAATGTTGCCTCAAGGGGAGTGATAGGAATGGACATTGCTGAGGTAGATAACTCACGTGCCACTTTGATGGTGAAGGCTTATCCGTTTGCGCTGATCGCTATCAGCCTTCTCATCAACCTGTTCGTCTTCGGCATTAAACCACTCGTCATCGCCCTTCCTTCTCCAGAAGCAATCGACGCCTTGATCATTGCGACGGTCATACTTCTTGGCAATCACACCTGGCTGATGACTGTCACAGAGCTGACGCGCGCTAAGTATGATCTGGCGACAACACCAGAAGAATGGGAGCAGAAAGGCGGGCGCCCGACTTCAATTGCTCAGGATGCTCGTGACGCGCTGGAACGTCGTCACAATGCTCATCGCAACACCACCGAGAACATGGTCTACTTTGTGCTGTTGGCAACTGTTGTGGCTGTCGTTTCGCCTGCCACTCTTATGGTGCAGGTTTGGATAGTTGGATTTGCCGTTGCCCGGCTTGGCTACACTTACAGTTATCTGTCAGCCCAAACCGGCCTACGAGGCTTGTTTATGAGCCTGAGCTTGCTCAGCCTTTATGGGATGGCCAGCTATCTCGTAATGGCGATGCTTATTTGATCCTCAACGCCCAAACAGAAAAGCCGGGGCAATGCCCCGACTTCTGCTTTTCACAGATCACCGTGAGCGAAATCGGTGGTCTATGATTTTCGACGTCTCACAGGCTCACCAGCTCGCGAGTTCATCAAACTTTTCAATCTGATCCGGCTTGATCTGACCTTCCTCATCACGGCCAAGGAAGATTTTCAGATAACAGTTACCATCTGCATTCAGGAAATTGATGGACACCGCCAGCTTGGAGAAGAATGGGCGCTTCAAGAACATGATAGAGTGGCACGCATCTGCCTTGATATGGCCGGAGAAGCCGCCTTCTGTCTGCTTAAGATTATAGAACCCGCGCGCATAGCTGCCTTCCGGGAACGGACCTTTCACTTCAAAGATCATGTCTCCAGTGTTTGCGATGCTTGTGACGTTGCCCCAGGCAGGGATCGCCTTGATCACTTCGTCAAAACGTTCGCCTGAATGTTCACGCCACATTTCTTCTGGCAGGCAGCGGATTGTGTCAGCCATTGAGAGGCCGTGCTCTTTGGCAATGCTCTCCAGAATGCCTGCTGGGTTTTCTGCAAGCTTCTCTTTTAGCTCTGCGATTTGTGCGTTCATGCTGCCTCTTCCTGATAGGTTTTGGTTTCTGGCTGCAAGCTTGCGGAGTGCAGCTTAAAGGCAGCCTTGAGATAAGTGAGAAGGGTTTGGTGCCAAAAGCGCCCTGCTGTGGTGAGGGAGATAATCTCCTCACCCGCGATCAGGCCAGAGCACTGCCAGTTACTCAACAATGGGTCTATGGATTTGCGAAAACCACGGGCGCTGACTTCTGTGCGCTCCAGATGCCCGAGGTCGACGCGCATCTCTTCTATTCCAGCAGCCAAGAAATTGAGGGGAGAAGACAATGGGTCGGTCCTGTGCAAACGCGACAATGGCTTCTCCCCCTCCTCCAGACACCGCATGTAGTCCACGATTCCTCCATGGATGCCGTAGGAATATCCGTTGATGTTGCCGCCTGCTCCCGAGCCGAATGCAAGGCAGTCCGCACCGGACTTGATCAATGTGTTGTAAAGATTGCGCTCGCGGGTCTGTCGGCCCCAATGACTGGAAGAGATCTGTTTCCAACCTTGGCGGTGCATGTACTCTAAACCCTCGCCGTACATGGCTCCCTGCTGCGGCAAGGATGCTGCAGGATCACAAGCCCCCTTCTCAATCGCTTTTGAAAGGGGACTGCCGGGAAAGACTGCGAGTGTGTATAGATCGACACCATCCAAGCCCAGATCCACAACAGTTCTTAAATCATCACGCCAGATTTCTGCGGTTTGATAGGGCAGACCTAATATCAGGTCACAGACGATTGCAGCACGGTTACGGTCTCTCAGGCCTTCAAAAAAGCGGATTGCTTCTGATCCGCTCGCCTTACGACCCTGCCGCTTGCGGACTTTGGTGTTGAAGGATTGAACTCCAGTTGAAAAGCGGTTGGCACCTGCATCCAGACAGGCATCAATCTTGTCATCATCAAAGTGAAAGATGCGTCCCTCAACTGTGATCTCACAATCGGCTGAGAGAGGATAAAGTTCTCGGATACGACGGATCACTCTTGCAAGGTCATTGGCATGCAAAGCTGTCGGAGTGCCGCCGCCAAAATAAACGGCGTTGATTGGTGAGCTTTGAGAAGCTTGGGAAGATGCCTCCAGCTCAAGTTCTTTGATTAATGCATCAGCATATGGGGCTGAGTGTTCATCATGCCATTTGTTGCGGTAGAACCCGCAGAACAGGCAGTGATTGGCGCAAAATGGGACATGCAAATACATGACGGCCATGCCAGACCGTTTGGATTTTTGAATTTCCTGCCAAACAAGCTGGCGCTCCCCTTCCGACACAGCCTCACCAGCAGAGCCGGGCATATGGGCACCACGGCGCTCAAATGCATAGCGGAGAGGATCGTCTGTTTCCTGAGCGAAGAACTTTTCCAGCGCAGTTTTCATCGGTCAACCTAGCTTTGTTAATTTGGTTGGCTCGCAATGCGCTGGCTAAATATGAGTATTTACATCAAGTTTTGTTTTTGAGAAGAGAAGTTCGCTCACGTGCGATAAAATGGCACAGGTTTTCGACTGCCTCCATGTGTACCACAAGAAAAAGGCCCAGCAGATGCCGGGCCTTTTGAAAGTTCTATCTGAGCAGCATTTAAGCTGTTTCGAGTGCGCCTTCCAGCTCGATACGTTTGCCGGATTTGGTGTCAAACGTGTGCAGCTTTTCTGGCTTTGCTGTCACTTTCAGGATCTGGCCTGGCTCGAAGTGCAGCTTACCAGGAGCACGAACTACAACGTCAACGCTACCTTCACCAATGGTGCCGTGAACGTAGCTCTCAGCGCCCACAGGCTCAACAACATGCACGGTCAGTGCAGTGTGCAGTCCGGAGTCGAACTTCTCACTCAGCTCTTCAATGACAAGATCTTCCGGACGAACGCCGAGGATCAGGTCAGACAGATCTGTGTTCAGTTTCACGTCAACAGTTGCGCCATTGTCGAGTTTCCACTCATTGCCGCTCTTTGCCAGCGGCAGCAGGTTCATCGCAGGAGAACCGATGAAGGTCGCAACGAATGTAGACGCTGGCTTTTCGTAAACATCAATCGGAGAGCCGATCTGCTCTACAACACCGCCGCTGAGAACAACGAGGCGATCTGCCAGTGTCATTGCTTCCAGCTGGTCGTGGGTCACGTACAAGCTAGTGGTGCCGAGTTCTTTCTGAAGCTTCTTGATCTCCATGCGCATCTGCACACGCAGCTTTGCATCAAGGTTGGACAGAGGCTCATCGAACAGGAACGCGGCAGGTTCGCGAACAATCGCGCGCCCCATTGCAACACGCTGGCGCTGACCACCGGAAAGCTGACGTGGCCGACGATCAAGGAAATCTCCGATTTCCAGAATTTCAGCCGCTTTGCGAACGCGCTTTTCGATCTCATCCTTAGGGATGCTGCGGTTTTTCAGGCCATACGCGAGGTTGCCGTAAACGGTCATGTGCGGATAGAGCGCGTAGTTCTGGAACACCATTGCGATGTCACGATCAGCGGGCTCTACATTGTTGACCAGGCGATCCCCGATGAACAGCTCACCATCTGTGATGGTTTCCAGACCTGCCACCATGCGCAGCAGAGTGGATTTGCCGCAACCGGAAGGGCCGACAAGAACAATGAACTCACCATCCTTAATGTCGATGGAGATGCCTTTTACCGCTTCTACGTTGCCTGCGTAGATTTTGCGAAGGGTATTAAGTTGAATGCCTGCCATTTTTATTTCTCGCTTTCCACGAGCCCTTTAACAAACCAAGACTGGAAGATCACCACGATGAGAACAGGTGGAAGCATTGCAAGTACTGCAAGCGCCATTGCCTGGTTCGTATCCGGGATCTGCGCACCAATCCACACCTGCAGAATCTGCTTCATACCACGCACCAGCGTGAAGAGGCTTTCATCTGTGGTGATGAGTGTTGGCCAGAGGTATTGGTTCCAACCAAACACGAACATGATGATGAAGATTGCAGCAATCATGGTCTTGGAGAGTGGAACAAGAATGTCGATGAAGAACTTCAGCGGTCCCGCACCATCGATACGCGCTGCCTCAACCAGTTCATCCGGAACGGACTTAAAGAACTGACGGAAGTAGAAGGTGCCTGTTGCAGACGCAATCAATGGGATGATCAGGCCTGAATAGGTGTTCGCCATACCGAGGCCCTGCACGATCTCGTAGGAAGGCAGAATGCGCACTTCCAGAGGTAGCAGCAGGGTGGAGAAGATGATCCAGAAGAAGAACGTTCCAAGCGGGAAACGGAAATACACGATTGCGTAAGCCGCCAGCATGGAAATGATGATCTTACCGAAGGCAAAGCCAAGGCCGAGAACCAAAGAGTTCCACAGCATAGTCAGACCAGTCACGGACTTGGTAAAACCGCCAGCTTCTGTCAACACTTGCTTATAAGTGTCAACGAAATGGCCGCCTGGAGAGAGCTGAAGGCCATCTTTGTAAATGGATACAGCATCATGACTGGAAGTCATGAGTGCGTAGACAACTGGCACCAGCATAAAGAGGGCGCCGAGAACGAGGATCACGTGATCCCAAAACTGTGAGCGTTTCATCTATCCCTCCTTAACTGTAGTGCACGCGACGTTCGATCATGCGGAATTGAACCACAGTGAGAGCGAACACGAGTATCATCAAGATCACAGACTGTGCTGAGGACCCACCAAGGTCGTTTCCGCGGAAGCCATCAAGGAACACCTTGTAAACGAGTGTTACAGGGTTGTTGCCTGGCTCACCCTTAAGCACCAGATCGATAATACCGAATGTATCAAAGAGCGCGTAAGTGATGTTGATGATCAGCAGGAAGAAGCTGGTTGGAGCCAACAGTGGGAAGGTCACAGTCCAGAAGCGACGTGAAGAAGATCTACAATCAACCGCAGCTGCTTCCTGAACGGATTTTGGAACACTCTGGAGACCAGAGAGGAAGAAGATGAAGTTGATCGGAATTTGCTTCCAAACCGCAATCACGGTCATAGCAAATGCAGTATCAAAATAGTTCACACCGATCTGCATGTTCCAGCCGAGGGCGTGGGCAAGATCGTTGAGTGGGCCAATGTGCTGGTCAAACAGCATCACGCCTACAAGGCCTGCGACGGGAGGAGCGATCGCATAAACCCACATGAGCAGAGTGCGGTATGTGGAGGCGCCTTTGATAACGTTGTCTGCTTTGACTGCCAGCAAAAGAGCAATGCTGAGAGAAAAGAATGTCACCGCAGCTGAGAAGATCAACGTGAACCATGCAGTTCTGCTGTACTCGCTCGCGGAAACAACATCTTTAAAGTTGTCTAGGCCAACAAAGGTGGAGCCGAAGCCAAACGGGTCTTCAAGATAGAAAGACGCCCTGATTGCTTCTGCGGCTGGCCACAGAAAGAAGACACCAACAATTGCCAGCTGCGGAAGCAGAAGCATGTATGGCATCAATGGATGTGAGAATTGAACTCGTTTCATGGACTGGCCTGGTCGCTGTTTTCGTTGTGGTGGCCGGTTGCTTAGCAAGCCTGACCGCTTGTTCAGAAAAGCTCACTGCGCTCTTTGACGCATGGGAACATTCTATTTCCAAAACAACCTGAGACCGGAGACACTTAAAAGCGTCTCCGGTCTTAGCGAAAGTCTCAATGCTAAGTCTTAGTTAGACGTCTTAGCAAAGCGAGCCAGAAGCTTGTTAGCTTCGTCTTCGATGGTCTGGAATGCGTCGTCTACGGATTTATCGCCGGAGAAGATTTTACCGTATTCACGGTTCATCACGTCACGCACCTGAACGTAGAAGCCCATGCGATAACCTTTGGTGTTGTCGCCACCTGGCAGTGTCAGCTGCTTGATGCCGATTTCAGCAGCAGGTACGCGGTCGTAGTACCCATCCTTAGTTGCCAGCTCATATGCAGCGTTGGTGATTGGCACGTAACCAGTTTCCTGGTGCCAGTAGTACTGCATTTCTGCGGAAGTCAGGAAGGAGTAGAAGTTCGCAACACAGTCGTTTTCTGCTTTTGGCTTGCCGGACATTGCGAAGAGTGCAGCGCCACCGATGAAGGTGTTGGTGCCTGTCTCGCTAACAGAAGCCCAATGAGGCAGGTAGGTTGCGGAGAATTTGAAGTCTGTGGATTTTGTCAGGCCACCGAAGGAACCTGAGGAACCCAGCCACATTGCAGCGGAACCGTCCTGGAATACCTTCTGGTTGTCA